>NZ_JBPXLK010000011.1:0-232016 GCF_051843015.1 Nocardia sp. JW2 | reverse complement strand
GTGTGGGAGAGTAGGACACCGCCGGACAATCATTCACGAAAGCCCTCTGACTACGGTCAGGGGGCTTTCGTCGTTTCTGGACCAATTCAGCCGCCGGCAACGGCCGGAATAATCATCACCTCGGTCCCTTTCTGGACCGCAGTCTCCTGGCCGTCGAGAGTCCGGCATTCGTCACCGTCGACATAGAAGTTCACATACCGGCGCAACACTCCGCGTTCATCGCGCAAGCGCCGTTCCAGCCCCGGATACTGCTCGCGCAGCACATCGAGCACCTGGCGCAGATCGGCCCCGTCGATGTCGAGTTCCCTTGCGCCGTCGGCGTATGTGCGAAGCACCGACGGCAGACAGACGCGCGCCACGGCCCTTATCCGATCACCGCGGCGCGCACACAGAGCACGTCCGGCAGCTTGTCGGCCACCAGCTGCCAGTGGTCGCCTTCGTCCGCACTGCAGTACACCTCGCCGTTGCGGGTGCCGAAATAGATGCCGGTCGGATCGGTATCGTCAGCGCACATGGCATCACGCATCACCGCCGCCCAGAACGGGACCTCCGGCAGCCCGTCGCTGAGCGCCGACCAGGTCTGCCCACCGTCCTCGCTGCGGTACACGGCGCATTTGGCGTCTGGCGGAAACCGAAAGCGATCCATGTCCGCGACCAGTGGGAACGTGTAGATCACGCCGGGCCGCCGAGGATGCGCGACGATCGGGAATCCGAAATTCGACGGCGGCAGCCCACCATCGATCGACTGCCAGCGCTCCCCGGCATCGGTAGTACGGAACACCCCACCGTGGTTCTGCAGGTACATCGTGTCGGGATCCGCAGCATCGAGCGCCACCTTGTGCACGCACTGCCCCCATTCCGGTAACTCTCCCGGCATGAAGTCCGCTGTGACCCCCTTGTTGGTGGGTCGCCACGATTCCCCACCGTCGGTGGTCTGATACACCCCACCGGTCGACATCGCGACAGCCATCCGCCGGGTATCCGCAAGATGCGGAAGGATCGTATGCAGTGCGAGCCCGCCACCGCCCGGCTGCCACTGCGTCCGATGCGGGTGGTCCCACAGTCCGCGCACCAACTCGAAACTGCGCCCACCGTCCTCGGAACGGAACAACGCCGACGGCTCGACGCCCGCATACACCACATCCGGCTCCGCCTCGGTCGCCGGCTTGATCTGCCAGACCCCTTGCAGCGCAGCATCTGTGTCGTCGGGAAACGCCAGCGGCGCGTCGTCCGGCTCACTCCACGTCTGCCCGAGATCGTCGCTGACCACCATCGTCGGACCGAAGTGACTGTTCAACACCCCCGCCAGCACTCGCGGCGTCCTCGATCGCGTGTCGATCGCCAACGCCTTCACATCGGCAACCGGAAACTGCGGCGGCGACACCTCCCAGGTCTTGCGCCCGTCCCGGCTCCGTGCCAGAAACAGTCCCTTACGAGTCCCTATCCCGAGCAACACGTCCATCGCAGACCTCCAGTGGTAACCGCAACGCCGACGCTCGTCACGCTACTCCGGACCACCGACAATCGGAATGTCATTCGGGTGGAAACGGGGGATGGCGAGGCTCGGCATAATATCTCCGGGTCCCGATCTCGACTCAGCGGAGGGGAGTATGAGAATGCGCGAGTTCGTCTATGCCGCAGGGTTATTCGTGGTGGCGACAATGCTGGGATGTGGGCGCTCGATCGAGGGAACTGCGACAGCAACAGACCCCGACGCCACAAATGCAAAGGCTCTCGAGGGCACATGGACCGGTTCTTACACCTGCGCGCAGGGCGCCACCGGCCTCACCTTGACCGTACGATCGCCTGACCGCGCGGAGTTCGAGTTCTATCCGCTGCCGGAAAACCCCACGGTCCCGAACGGCCGCTTCGCCATGCAGTGGCACATCGAGCCGACCCGTTTCGTCTTCCGCCAAACGTCGTGGATCGACAGACCGGGTTCCTACCGGATGGTCGACCGCACGGACAGCACCACAATCCTCACCGGAACAGTGACCGGTGAGGGCTGCACGACCTTCTGGCTGAGCCGCGACCTGACCTGAGCGAACAACGCACCGAGCTCACGGCACCGAGCGGCCGGGTGTGATTTCGAACATGGACATTTCATGGATCCGGCCTTCGAGCGGGGAAAACCGGCATCGGTGACAATTCCCCCGATTCGCGCACCGCGCTGGTCACCTGACAGGATCACGCGCGTACGCACGGAAAGGAACACAGGGGTTGACGACGGACGCGCGAGCTGAGCTGGCGAATTTCCTGCTCGGCGACCGATTCGCCTGTCTGGCGGGTCGCTCCGCCTGGCGTCAGGGCGGAATCACCCATTGCCACTACGACGTGCTCGGCGGCGCCGAAGCAGCTCGGCTGATGGCCGCTGATCTGGCGGAGTTCGTCAGCGCCGCCGACTGGAGCTCACGCAAGTTCACGAGCTTCATCGCCACCTTCGAACAGCCCCGCGGTGTGGACGAGCTCCGCTTCGAAGAGCTCCTGTGGCAGCACCTACAGCTCCTCCACGAGGCCGACTCGGACCGCTTCGCCTGGGCGGAAGGTTGTTCCTCCGATCCCCAGTCCGAAGAATTCAAATACAGCGTCGCCGGCCACAAGTTCTTCGTGATCGGCCTCCACGAAACCCACCGCCGCCTCGGCCGCCGCCCACCCTTCCCCATGCTCGCCTTCAACTCCCACGACCAGTTCGCCCGCATCAAAGCCGACGGCATGTGGGACCGTCTCGCCGACAAGATCCGCAAACAGGACATCATGCTCCAAGGCGACATCAACCCGAACCTGATGGAGTACGAAACGCTTTCCGAGGCCCGCCGCTACTCCGGCCGCCCCAAGCCCCTCGACTGGCAGTGCCCGTTCAGCGCCCGTCCTGCGGCGGAAGAATCCGGCCCGGCCGAGGTCCAGCGCGCCTATATCTGACGGAATAATGTGGCGAGAGTGCCCACCACTCTGCTGTTCTGCTGTGACCCACTGAGCCCGCGAAAGGTCGACGACCCTTTCGCCGAACAAGCGGCCATCGCACGAGCCATCGGTGCGATCGTCGCGCTGCTGGACCATGATGCGCTGCTGGCCGGGCACACCGCCGCAGCCGTCAGCCGCGTGGCCCGCGACAGCGGAGAGCTGTGGTACCGGGGCTGGATGATTCCGTCGCAGCGATATCGTGAGCTGGCCCAAGCGCTTTCATCGCGCGGCTGCAGCCTGGCGGTCGCGCCGGACCAGTACGCCTCAGCTCACGAATTGCCTGGCTGGTATCCCTCATTCGAGGAATTGACGCCGCGAACTGTGTGGTCGCCGTCAGGGCCTGGCGAGATCCCCGATGAATCGGCGCTCGCACAGTTGGTCACGCCACTCGGTGACGGTC
This sequence comes from Nocardia sp. JW2, assembly GCF_051843015.1. Lineage (NCBI taxonomy): Bacteria > Bacillati > Actinomycetota > Actinomycetes > Mycobacteriales > Nocardiaceae > Nocardia > Nocardia sp. JW2. Next base: position 228,655 of record NZ_JBPXLK010000011.1, on the reverse strand, counting down.
CGGGAATCGTCAAGGACTACGTGAAATCCCGAAAACACGAGTGGGACACCGCCTGCTACATCCCCGATCTGCGCGATACCGCCAACCTGAGACGGGTGGTCGAGAATTTCGTCGAACTACAGGGCGAGTTCTTGGCAGGTGGTCTCGTGCTGCGGCAATTCGAAGACTTCACCGATACGGCAGACACCCCCGCATCGGAGGCCCGAGTCTGGTGGCTCGACGGCGAACCCATCCTCATCGGCCCACATCCCGACAACCCGGCAGCCCACGTCGAACCGGACCTGACCGCGATAGCGCCGGCGGTCTCCCGCCTCGGTTGCCGCTTCATCACCACCGACGTCGCTCGTCGCGTCGACGGGGTATGGCGGGTGATCGAAGTCGGCGACGCCCAGGTCAGCGACCTGCCCTCAACCGTCGACCCCACCGCGCTGATCGGCCCGCTCGTCAAACCCTGATCGAGGTGAGCCAGGACGGCAGCGGTTCGCGGGCGTCGAGCCAAGCCTGGGGTACTCCGTTCGCCGTGCCGATTCCGGTATACGCGGCGACGATCCCTCCGGTGATCGCGCAGGTGGTGTCGATGTCGCCGTTCGCTTCGATGCACGCGGCGACAGCAGCCGGGTAGTCGTCCAAATATGTTGCGGCGGACCACAAGGCGAAGGGCACGGTGTCCTGTGCCATCACTCGCGATCCGTTGCCCAGTTCGTGTGCGGCTTCGGCAACAGTGGCGCCGAGCAGCTCACGCGCCCGGTAGATGCCATGCGTCGTCTCGCCCGGCTCGAGACATTCCAGGACGGTGGTGAGGAATCCTGTGGCGGTGGGCTGAGCTTGGATGCGGCGGGCATAAGCGGCCTGCCCGGCCGCGACGGCCACGGCGACCGCCCCCAGCACGCCGTCAGGGTGCATGTGCGTCACCTGGGCCGACCGTACTGCTTCGGTAACAGCTCGTTGCGGATCGTCCCAGTAGTAGGCGCCGAGGGGCGCGATCCGCATAGCCGCACCGTTGCCGCAGGAACCACGTCCTTCGAAGGTGGCTGCGGACGTCTCGCGCCAGGGCGCTCCGTTGCGGATCCGACGAAGCGTCGTGACCGTCGCGTGCTCGTAGTCGCGTTCCGGGGAGAACCGGCGCGCGAACTCCGCAGCCAGTCGATCCTGGTCGACGTGCTGGTGACGCCGCAGTTCGGCGACCAGCACGCACGCCATCTCGGTGTCGTCGGTCCAGTCCCACGCAGCCTGTGGCGGCCTACCCGACCGAAGGTCCGGAAGCGACCTGCCAATGATGAAGAACTGGGCCCCCAGCGCATCGCCGACCGAGAGCCCGTCGAGCGAAGCGAGCATAAGTCCAACACGATCATCGGAAGTACTCGACCGCCATCTCCATCGCATCACCGGATCATCGTGTCAGGAGCCTCGTCCGATCCGGAAGCGGTCTGTTTTGCATCTGTATAAGTGAAAGGACCTGGGGCGAAGCGGCTTCGGTGCAGATCGGTAAGGGGAAAGACATGTCCAATCTCGATGAACGGATGAGGCTGGCGGTCGAATGGTTCGAGCGTTACCAATTCTCCGATGGGGCAGGTGGGGCCGGGTGGGGCTGGATTCACGACGTGCCACCGAATCCGCAGAACACGGCCGAAGTGGTGTGCGCATTGGCTGCGGCGGGGATCCCGGTGCCGCGGGCCGACGAAGTGCTGCACCTGGTGCGCAGGCAACGCATCGTGCCGCCCACGGCAGGCGCGGGTGAATTCACCGGGCCGATCGACATCGCATGGCAGTTGCGAGCGATGCATTGTCTCGGAGTGCCGGACACGGATCCCGATGTGGCCGAATGTATTCGGCGGCTCATCGAGGAACAGGACGCGGAGTCGGGCGGATACCGGATGTCGGGGTCGATCGGTCCGGTGTCGCTCACCGCGACGTCCGCCGTGATGCACGCCCTCGCGCCCTATGCGGCGGCGAACGAAGAGGTCGCCAGGGTCACGCTGCGTGGTGTCACGTTTCTGGCGTTGACGATGCTGTCCGACGACGTCCGCGCCGAACCGCTGTATACCGCTGCGCACATCGTGTTCGTCCTGGCCCGCTCGGAATTCGCGTCGGTCGGCGGCAAACGGGCGAGGCGAGCATCGGAACTGGCGATCGAACGGATCCTCGACTCCCTGGCCGACGGCGTGAATTGCAATGGGGACGAATACTTTCTGCGCGGCGACATCGCACATACATGGCGTCATCTCGGCCTGCACTCGGCGGTAGGTGCCCTGCTCGGCGCGGACGGCAAGTTGATCTTTCATCCGGCGGTTCGTGCCGCACTGACTTCACTGTTCGAATTGCAGGAGATGTCGGTGCGGCTCCCGAGCCGTGGTGGGTTCAGGACGTCGAGCGAGGGTTTCGTCACCGCCTACTCGACGACCTCGGCATTCGAGGCGATGGTGCACGCCCGGGCCGCTGTCGGCGAAACAGCCAATCCCGGAAAGATTTTCGACCTGATCTGCCGAGCGGACGGCGCGCATCACAGCGACGGGCAGGTGCTGGCGAAATGGGGACGGCAGCGGTTGATCATGAACAGCTTTGCCGGCTTCGCGGTCTTCCTTTTGGCCATGACAGCAGGACTGACCATTGTGGCCCATGGTGCGGAGCTGAATGCAAGGTACGAAAACCCGGATTGGCCGGTAAAATTGGCAGCAAGGGCGCTCGTGATCTGGGGGACGACGGTGATCGCGTTCGGCACGCTCACCTGGCTCACCAGCCGTTTTCCCGCGTCGTCGTCGCGGGTGGTTGCGGCGGCCGTCTTCGGCGGGTTCACTGCTGTGGTGCTGCCCATCGTGACCTATGCGATTTGACCGTAGCCCGGTCCTCCTACACTCGAGCGTCGCCGTGGATCATGCTCGCAGCGACGTTGGTGTGGGGTGCCTCGAGCGCCGCGTTGGCAGCCGTTGAAGGTGCCCTGACCTCCTCGGCGCTGGTTGCCGCGGGCGGTGGCGCGACGTTGCTGCTCATCGCGGGAGTTCGTCGTCAAGGTCCGCTGCGAATCCTGATGGAATCGCCGGCTCTCTACCTGCGGCTCGGCGCACTCGAAGCGGCCAACCTCATGCTCTTCGTCGCCGCTCTGAAATGCGGCCCGCTGCCCGTTGTCGTTGCGCTGCATCTGATTGCGCCGTTGCTTTTACTCGCCACCGAGATCGTGCGGGGGAGACGCCTGCTCACGCCACTGGTAGCGCTCGAGTTTCTATTGGTCGGTGCTGCGGTGGCGGTTGCAGTGCCGAGTAGTTCGGCTGAAATCCGGATGGACAGAGCGCTCTTGGGTTGCGTGTTGGCGGTCGGCAGCGCCGTGTGCGTCGCGATGCTCGTCAGCCTCATCGCCCGCGAATCGGCGCAACGGCCAACGATCGCATCAGCGGGTTGGCAACTGGTCGTAGCCGGGTTCCTCGGTGCCGCACTGATATTCACCGATCCGCCCGACCCGCGCACAGCCGGCTCGCTCGTACTCGTCGGCTCGCTGCTGCTAGCCCCGGGATTTGTGCTGTATTGGCGGGGTCTGCGCGGACTAGACGCGACGAAGGCCAGTATCATCGGTCTCAACGAAGCAGTCTTCGCCGCAGTGGTGAGCGCGATCTTCACCAATACACCGATCACTCTCGGCGCGGTGGTCGGCGGCGTGCTCGTCCTCAGTGCTGTTGTGCTGGACGATAAATCGAGGCAGCTTCCCTAGCGGCCTCGACGAACGCGACGCAGGCAGCCTCGGATTTGTCGCCTTCGGCGTCGTCGACTCCGGAGTTGACGTCGACACCGAAAGGTTTGACCGCGTCGATCGCCGCACGAACATTGTCCGGATCGAGCCCACCGGCCAGGACTACCCGCTTGCCCCGATCCTTTTGCGACTCGACGATTTTGTTGCTGATGCGCCAATCATGGGTTTGTCCTGTGCCGCCGAGGCGGTCCGGTGTCCGCGAATCGAGCAGGATCACGTCGCAGTAATCCGCGACTGCCTCCACATCGGCAAACGCGCCTTCATCGAGAACATGCACCGCCCGAATGATCTCGCGGCGTCCGTCGGTGCGCGCATACACCTTTCGCAGATTGTCCGTGCTCACCAAACCGTGAACCTGAATCGCGTCGACGCCTATGCGGTCGGCGAGAGCGAGGATGTCATCGGCGTCCTCGAGATGAGTCACCAGCGCGCGCTTCACCGGCACCGCGAGCTCGGCCACCAGCGCGGACAGCTCCCCAGCCTCCTCCGCGCTGACCTCGTCCTCGCTGAAGGCGGTAACCCCGCAGATGAAGCCCACGGCATCAGGCTTGGCGCGTAGAGCCCGGCGCAGATCGCCTGCTGACCTGATGCCACAGATCTTCACCTGAACGGACTCTGTCATGCCGCCCAGCCTAGTGACGTCGCAGGCTATCCAGCCACCTGGGAGGGCTGAATCTCGGATGCTGTTCGACACTGTCCGTCGATGCTGATTCGACCGCGGCTCGTTGATGAACCAGTGCGGCTGTCAGTGTCGTTCACTGGGCTGTTGGGACCGCGATCCCCGCGAGTAGAAGGGCACGGACAATGGCAGGCCGGTCCGGCGGTTCGTCGCCCGGAGTCTCCGGGCGCAGCACGTCGACCAGCCGATCAGGGGTCAGGGACCGTGTCTCAGCATCGGACAGAATGCCTTCCGCGTCGAGCCTGCCCGCCGACTCCAGCAGACGCGCAGACAGCGCGTCGAGCACTTGCTCCCTCTCGATGAACATGCTCATCCCGCAGCTCAGACCGTCGTCTCGGAGATCCTCGGGATAGGGCGCACGGGCCCAGGCACCATCCTCGAACCAGTAGACGCAACCCAACTCGTACCCGGCGGCCTGCTCGCGCAGTTCATCGAACGGAAGCCAGTCCGGCCCACCCGCCAGCATGTCGATCGGCGGCTTGTGCCACTTCACCCCGCTCGATTCGTCCTCTCCATAGAGCACGAACCGCCCTTCGCCGACCCGCGACATGGCCCACCAGGTGCAACCACCGTCTTCGTAGTGAAGGCCATCGTGATCGACCCACATGCCAGTGCGATAGGTGCTTGCCTCGGCCTCGGTGGTTGCGTCGATCGCGGCCAATAATGCCCACCGAGCCCACAACACATCAGCTGGCGGAATGTTCCCGGGCAGGCCCGGAGTGTGGATTGGCATCATGCACCTTGCAATAGGGTGAAATTCGACGGGCCGCATATTCGACGGCGGCCTTTCGTCAGACGGGCAGCCGGTAACTCGTGAATGCCTCACCGGTCTCCATCGTCGTACCGACAGTCCCGCCCAGCGTCAGCGTAATGAAGCGCAGTAGCTGGCACCGAACAATCCTTGCACGACGGGTGGGTTCGATGACCGCAGGACAGCCGCGGTCCCGCCCTCAATGCTCCCGACCTTCGGATCGCCCATGACCTGCCGAAATCGCCACCGGCTCAGCCTGTCGATTTGTAGCGCCGAGGACCTTCCAGACGATAGCGTTTCAAGGGCTGATGGTCAGGGCGAGGAGTGGCGGTGCGGGGCGTGGTGGACGATGCGGATCTCGTAGATCGCGCGGCGCGGTTGTTCAGGTTCCTCGCTCGAGTGCAGGGCGTGGGGGTGACGAGGGTCCAAGATGCTGCCGACCTCGGCGTGATCGAGTGGCTCGGTGCAATACCGGACCATCCCTCTGTCCGGTTCACGCCGAACAACGCCGACGCCCCATTTCTCTTGCTGGACAAGGTGCGTCGAACTCCGGCTGTCGGCGCACCTGAGGTAGCAGTCCGGGCTTGGTTGGCACCTGGCCGATTGGATGACCCCGATGACGAGCCGTCCTTGCTTCAGCGTCGACTGGACGGTACAGGTACTCGGACGTTGCTGTTGAGCGACCATCCGAACGTTGTGGAGGAGTTCGACGCCTGGCTTGCTCGATGGCGGGAATGGGCGGCTGGGGCGCGCATCGAGGAAGCCGCGCTGCGCCTGTACCGCGCCGTCTACCAGATGTATTCGGACGTGAATGCCTCGGCGGAATCCAAGGAAGCGGTGCTCGCGCTCGGCTGCCTGGTCTGGCGCAGGCCAGGATGGGGAACTGCCCGCCGTCATGTGCTGACCTTGCCGGTCAAGCTGGATTTCGACACCGATTCGGGTCGGTTGACGGTACGGGTGGACCGTGATGGCGGCCGGGCCGCGGTGGAACTCTCCGATTTCCTGGATCCGTCCGAGATCGCTGATCCGGGTCTGCTCCGAACGGCCGAACGTGAGCTCGTCGACGAAGGACTCGAACCGTTCGATCGAGCGACGATCGCCGGACTGATGCGGCGCCTGCTACACAGCCTCGGTCCTTCGTCGAGCTATCGAGACGAGGACGTGCCCGCCACGGCCACTGACGAGCCGGTCGGCTTCTATGCCCCCGCGCTGATCATGCGGTCGCGCGGCAAGCGGGGCCTGACCAGGGTTCTGGATTCGATTTCCGACCGGATCCAGGACCAGCGGGAGGTGCCGAGTGGGATTCGAAATCTGGTCGACCCCGCCTATGCGCCGACCATGGTCAGGTCCGAGGAGAGCGGCGCGATCGTTCGTGACGGGGACGATTGCTTCTTGCCGCTGCCGTTGAACAGCGTGCAGCTCCAGATCCTCGAGCACGTCGATTCGCATGCGCACACGATTGTGCAGGGACCGCCCGGCACGGGCAAGACCCACACCGCCGCCGCGCTGATCACCCACCTGCTCGCCCAGGGCAAACGCGTGCTTGTCACCGCCCACACCGATCGTGCGCTGGAAGAAGTTCGCGGCAAGTTGCGTGAAGAGATGCGTGGGCTGTGCGTCTCGGTGGCCGGTGCGTCACGCGACAATTTCGACGACCTGAAACGTGCCATGGAGCGCATCGCGCAGGAAGCCGACCGCCACAACCCGCATCGTGCCCAGACAACGGTGAAAGCCGCGCAGGCCCGCGTTGCCGACCTGCGCGCTGAGCGGGCGGATATCCGGAAACAACTGCTGCGGCTACGCGAAGTCGAGGTTGTGCAGCACCAGTGCGGTAGATATCGGGGGACGCTCACCGAACTGGTGACGCGCCATCGCGACGAAGCCTCGCGGTTCGACTGGATCAGCGCTCTGGATCCAGTCGAACCCGGCACCGCGCTGCCGGTGTCGGCGGCCGACGTCGCGCAGTGGCGGTCGTTGCTCCTGGATTCCGCGCTCGATGACCCCGAAGCGCGGGCACCGGACCTGATTACCACTCATGATGTCCCGCCGGTCGATCAGATTGCGCTGTGGTCCGAACGACTGCTGCAGGCCGAGGCGCGCGTCAGGTCCTGCTCGGAACAGGGTGCGCCACAGTGGACAGAGCGCATTGCCGCGTTGAATCCGCCGACGCGTGCGGAATTGCTGGCGATGGTACGGCGGCTGGACCGGGAGTTGGGTGACCTCGCGGCGAGTCGAGACGCCTGGGTTCGAGAAGCCTTGGCCGACATCAGTCTTGGGCGCGCCGCCCTGTGGCAGGACCGGGCGATGCGCCTGGCCGGTCTCACCCAGCCGGCGCAGCAGTTGGTCGCACAGGTCGGAATATCGCAAGTGCGCGTGAACGGTGGCGATACCGCTGCCCTGGTGTCGCTCGCCGAAGCTGTTCGCGCGCATATCGAGACGGCTGGTCCGCTCAAGGTCGGTGCGGACGGAATGCCGAAGGCCGGTTTCGCGTTCGGTAAGAGCCGGGTGCTCAAGGATGCGGCGCCGTTGTTCGAGCACGTCCGGGTCGACGGGCGGATCCCGACCACGGCCGAGCAACTCGATGTATTCCTGCGTTTCGAGGAGATCGAACGACTGCTCGGGCAGCTCGACGAGGTGTGGGTGGGAACTCCGGCCATGCCTGTCACCGGGAGTCCGACGATCCGGCTGACATGGCATCGCGAACATGCCGAACAGCTGAGGCGGTTGCTGAGCTGTGGCGCCGAGCTGGCCGAGGCAGGCAGGCAACTGCGCACCTTCGGCCTTCCTGAACCGGACTGGGCCGACGCGAACGCGCGCAAGCCGATCTTCGCGTCGTTCGAGGCCGTCACCGCGATCGACGAAAGACGAGCAGTACAACATCTTTTCGATACGGTGTCGGTCAAGCTGAATGCTGTGCGATTCCAGCCGCACGCGACGGCGAATCTGCAAGAGCTGCATGCCGCGATAGAACGCGGCGATGTCGAAGCCTACCGTCGCGCCTATCAGCGCCTCGGTGAACTGAACACGGTGCGGCGCAGGTTCGTTCATCGGCACGAGCTCGGGGCACGAATGGCATCGTTGCCGCGCCTGCGGGACGCGATCGCGGCAACGGCTTCCGATCCCGCGTGGGACAACCGCCTCGTCGAGATCGAAAATGCCTGGGAATGGGCAGGTTTGGGCCGATGGCTCGCGGCACACGAAGACGATACCGTCAACGAGCTGTTCGGCCGGCTCGACGACATCGAGGCGTCCTTGCGCAACGAGGCATCCGAGCTCGCGGTGACCAAGGCCTGGGACTACGCGGTCGGACCCGAGCGGCTCACCGCGAACACCAGGGTGGATCTGCGTCAGTACGCCCAGCTGGTCCGGCGCCTCGGCAAGGGCACCGGCGCGCACGCGGATCGCCGTCGTGCCGAGATCCGGGAGACCCTGGCTCGTTGCCGCTCCGCGGTACCGGTATGGATCATGCCGATCTACCGGGTGGTCGAGCAGCTCGACATCGAACAGGACATGTTCGACGTCGTTGTTGTCGACGAGGCCTCACAGGCGGGTGTGGAGGCGGTGTTTCTGCAGTACCTCGCACCACGGATCGTGGTGATCGGCGACAACCGTCAGGTTTCGCCGTCCGGTGTGGGCGTGAAGATCGACACCGTGAACGGGCTCGGCGAGCAATTTCTGGCCGACAACCTGCACCGGGCCACGTGGACCGACCCCAAGCGGAGCCTGTTCGACGAGGCCGCGATGCGCTTTCCGTCGCGGCTCACCCTGCTCGAACACCGCCGCTGTGTGCCCGAGATCATCGGCTTCTCGAACAAGATCGCCTACGAAAAAGACGATGTGCGTTTGGTGCCCGTGCGGTTGTACGGTGTCGATCGGTTACCGCCGATCCGGACCGAATACGTCCCCGACGGCGTCAGCACGCCGGGCAATGTGAACGAGATCGAAGCCGATCGGATCGTCGCCCGCATCCTGGAGTGCTTGGCCGATTCGCGATACGACGGGAAGACCTTCGGGGTGATCTCCCTGCTCGGCACCGCGCAGGCGGAAGTCATCTGGAAGAAGATGCTGGTCAAGGTGTCTCCGGAGGAGATCGACCGGCGGCGGCTGCGCTGTGGCGACGCGGCCGACTTCCAGGGCGCCGAACGGGATGTGATGTTCCTGTCGATGGTGAAGTCGGCCGGACCAGAGACCAGGCTGGTGGCCCGAGCCGACGAATCGGCGACCCAGCGGTACAACGTCGCGGTGTCGCGTGCGGCCGATCAGCTGTGGTTGTTCCACTCGGTCACCGCCGAGCAACTGAAGAATCCGGCCGACCTGCGCTACCAACTGCTCGACTACTGCCGAACGATCGAGACCGCGCCGCCGGAGATCACCACCGGGGTTTCGGAGCCAGTCCCCGAGAACAGGCCGGTGGCACCTTTCCGTGCGTTGTTCGAGCAATGCGTTTTCAACCGGATCGTCGGTCGCGGCTACCGGGTGGTCGCACAGTACGACGTCGGCGGACACGCGCTCGACATGGTGATTGTCGGAGGCCATATCCGGGTCGCTGTGCAGTGTGACGGCGACAGGTGGGCGGGGCCGATCGAATACCAGCGGTCGATGGCGTGGCAGCGTGATCTGCAACGGTGTGGTTGGCCCTTCTTCCGAATTCGGCAGTCGCGCTTCGTGTCCGATCCGGAGTCGAGCCTCGAGCCACTGTGGCAACTGCTCGACGAGGTCGGGCTGACGCCGGTGTCGGCCGAGGACTTGGTGCAAGCCGATGCGGCACCGATCGCGTCGGCGGCGAGTGTCGGAACCGCTGAGCCGGTGATACAGCAGCCTGTCGTGGATCCGCTGGACGACTTCGATTGGCGCAAACCGGAACCCGATACCGGGGCTGGCGAAAGCGAGCAGGTCTGTCCAGTCGAGGAGAACGTCGACATCGACGTCCCGATCGAGCCTCCGAACGCCGCCCCCGCACCTTCTGTTGTCACGGAAGAAGCTGGTGAGCAAGAATATTCGGCGTTCAATGGATTGGTGTCACCGCTGTCTGCCGCGTCGCCGATCGAGACGGTCGTGAGTGATCTGCTGCGCGTTGTCGAGGTGGAGGGCCCCGTGACCGCCGGTCGTCTGCGTTCGGTGTTCTTTCGCAACGTGGCGGACGACGACGAGCGAGGTGGCAGGGCAGCGTTGGACCGTGCACTGTCGGTGGCTGTCGAGCGTGGCGAGCTGATCGTGGACGACTTTCTGGAACTACCTCAGCCGCAATGGTTCACCTACCGATCACCGAGCCAACCGGAGGTGCGACGGCGGACGCTGGGAGCCCGTTCCATCGAGGAGGTGCCGCCGCGCGAACTCGCCCGAATCCTGGCCGATGCTGCTGAGACGACCGGTTGGGGCGACCGGCGTGGACTGATGCAGACAGCCGCGAGCGACCTGGGTCAGGCGCAGTTGACCGATCGGGCCATCTCGATGTTCGCCCTGGTGCTTTCGAGCGCGCGTACGGTGCCCGCCGGATGAGGTGAGATCAGAGCAGGCCCGAGGGTGTTCGCCCGCGGAGGAACGCGGCGATCTGGATGAGCCGGTGCGGCGGCACGGTGAGCGTACCGACCCGCGACATCACTGACCGCAATTCGCCCACCGGATCATCGGATCCGGCCGCCCATTGTGCGATCGCCGCTGCGGCCTGCTCACGTGTCGCCCTCGTGCCGCCCACGGCTGCCGACACGAGCAGCAGGTCCTCAGTGGGTTCGCCGAGTGAGCGGTAGGTCAGCAGCCCGGCGTCGGCCGCGGCTTGGACTTCGTCGAGCAGCTCACGAGGATCGGTGACCCCGATCAGGTCGCCTACTTCGTCTCCGGTGGCAACGAATTCGAGTTTGGTCAACTGGTCCAGCAGGTCGGCGTACTCGGGCACCACCTCGGCCATGTCCTCGACAGAGTCATCGTCGTCGGGATCGTGCGTGTCGGCACCTTCGCTGTCTGCGTCGTCGTGCGCCACCAGATGAACCCCGGATGGCGCGGCCGCTCCGACCGCATGGTCTTCTGCCGCGAGGGCAGCTGCCTGACCGGCCCATTCGGTCAGGAACTGCGTCAATCCGACGACATCCGTGCGCACAGTGTTGTCTGCCAGTCGATGGGCAACCGACAGGAAGGAACCATCGACGCCGGCGGCCGGATCTTCGATGGATCCGACCACGTAGGCGATGACGATGACGCGGGGCCGGCCAGCATGGGCAGAAGTCACGACGCGACCCAGCCGCCGGATCATCTCGGTGCGGTCGTGGCTGCGGGCGAGGAACAACCCGAGTTCGGCGTGCGGCACGAGCACCGTTTCGTCGGGCACGCGTTGTTCGACGAGCACCCGCACCGACCGTTCACGCAGGCCGGCCGACAGCGCCGATCGCTGCTGGGGCCGCAGCGCGGGGCCCGAGATGGCGGCGGTAACTCCGGCGGAACTCAGAATCTGTACCACTGTCCCCGCCGCCACCGCTCGGCCGGCGAAAACCACGGTCTGGGTATCGCGGAGTACGTCGATCGGCAGCGAGCGGACGAGGTCCATCTTCGCCCGGCATTCCGCCAGCAATGTCGCCCGGTCGCCGAGCGCTTGCACATAGCGGTTGGCATGGTGGGCCCCGGAGCCACGGCCTTGCCGGAGCTGTTCGACGAAAACGTGGAATTCCTCGGAGCGATCCGGTGCGCCGTAGCTGCCGGTCAATGTGTCGATCTCGCGCTCGACCAGTGATTGTGCCTGATTGAGGCGGGCACGTTCTTTGGGCGTCAGCTCGACACCGACCTGCACGACCGTGACCGGCGCGAGATGGCCGTCCGCGCGGGCACGCGGGTAATCACAGCCGGCGATCACGGAGCCGAAATAGGGGAGAAGCACCGAGTCGACGTTGCGATCCCCGGGCGGGAGGGCATCGGTGAAGCCGAGCCGGTGTGGGAAGCGCTCCGTCAATGCCGTCGGCCAAAAACCCGCGCCGTATCGATGCAGGTCATCGACGATCAGCAGGGCCCTGTGGTGATCGAGGTCGGCGGTGCGCAGGCGCGCCACTGTGTTGGCGGTGAGCACCGCTACGTGCCAGGTTCGGCTCGGCATAGCGAGGCTGCCGATCCGGCACGACGGCATCGTCTCTTCCATCGTTGCGAGCCAGCGTTCACGGGCGGCGTCGTCGGGGACTACGGCAACGACCGGGCTGCCCGCCTCGACCGCTTCCGCCGCGGCTCGCACACCGAGCACGGTCTTGCCCGTACCCGCCACGGCCTCGACGATGCCTCTGCGGCCCTTACGGTTCCACTCGTCGTAGGCAGCCTGTTGCCACGGGCGCAGCACCCTCACACCCTCCTCGCCAGGCCCGAACGGGGCCTCCGCTGACGAGGGTAGCGGCTCGAAATCAGCAGCTTCGGTCTGTGCCCGGAAACTTCCGATCGGTGAGATGATGAGAATCGGTTGATGGAGGTTTGCCAGGCGCCCGAAATGGGTAGCAGGCGCGGTGTGGAGGGGGTGTGGCACGAATGGCCGAGTCGTTCGTGTGGGTCCAGGCCGGCGACGAAGAATTCGCTCGCGCCAGGCAGTTGGAGCGGGTGTCACTGTTCGTCGAGCTCAACTTGGACCACGACGAAATCGTCCGGACCCGCGACCTGTTCGGCCAGCTCATCCGGGATCACCGACGCACCCACGGTCTTGCCCGGTTGATCGACCGGTTTCCCGCGCTCACCCTGACCACCCTGATCGGGCATGCGGGTCTGTCCTATGAGCAGGGGAAATACTGGGAGAGTTTCTGGGCGGAACTGGCGATGGAGCGCGAGCAGGAGTTCGAGAACCTGCTGCGGACCAAGCTCACCTCGCTGCTGCGCAAGTTCAAGCTGCGCGAATTCCCGGAGATCAGCAACCAGCAGTACGTGCAGACCATGGCGGTGCATGCCGGAGTCCCGGTGCACTGCCTCAACGACCTGGTCGACGTCATCGAACAGCACATTTCGCTCGGACGTGAACCGAGTGGTGCTGCCGTGTTCGAGTGGCTCACCCAGCCCGGTCTCGAGTACCGGATGAACCACCTCGATGTTCCCGTCCGCAACTTCCTGCAGTTCGGTGGTGAGGCCGCTGTCGACATCGTCGACCGGATCATCGAGTTCGCCGAATACGCCCGCGAACATCCGGAGGTCGCCAACGACCTCGATCTCGATACCTCGACCACCGGGCTGCCGAGTGTCATGCTCGAAGCGTTGATCGACCGGTTCGAGGAGCGGCCGTTCGGGTCGAGCACTGCCGAGTCCGGTCGGGTCGGTCGATCACGCCGACCGGTGATCGCCTATTCGCGATCCGATGACCAGGTCGTCGTCGAGGTTCCGTTTCCGGACCGGGGCTCCGAATTTCCGTGGTTGGTTTCTTTCGACGGCGACAGCACCGAGGTGTACGCCGAACGAGGTTGGGGCCTGAGTGAAGGCGAGGTGCACCCGCCGACTCGGGTTCGGGTCCCACATCGAGTCCGCGAAGTGGTCCTGCGCCATGACGCCTCCGAGGCGCATCATCGGATTTCCTTGGTGGACAAGGACAATCCGCTCTTGCTGTTCGATCACAACGGCAAACCGATCTCCCGGCATCTCGCCCTGCCGCGTGGCGAGGTGATCGGTGTCCATCCGGCGACCGCGTCGCTGGTCGACGGGCACAGTGGGGCGCCGGTGTCGTTCACAGCCGAAGCTGTCCCCGCGGGCTGGCGCGACTGGCGAGCACGGGTCTACGACCTGGCGGCGGTCGACTCGGTGCGGTTGCGTCGGGATCACCTTCTCGGCCCGGTGCAGCAGGTTCGCCGGGTCGGTGCCGCCCGACTCGATCTAGCCGACCCGGTCGAAGGGGTCTTCACCAGATCGGGCTTGCCGGTGTACAGCGAACGGCCCGCCGTAACGCTGCCCGTCGCAGGCGCCGAGCCGGTTGCCTGGCGCGTGCGGGTGCGCCGGTCGGGGACCACCGACTGGCTGGCCGACGACGAATGGGAATCGGATACCGAACTCACCGAGCTCGACCCGTTCGACGGTCTCGCGCCGGGCCTGCTCGGCATGTTCGACATCGTCATCAGTGGGCCACTGGGGCAAGACATCCGACACAGCATGTTCATGGTGGAAGGGCTCTCGGTCGAGCACGACAGCATCTTCCGCATACCGACCCCGGACGGATTGTCCTCGGCGGCGACCGCGCTCGAGATCGCGCCGCCGTTGGCCCTCGACCGTGCGTTCGTCGAGTTTCCCAGTGCGCAGCGTGATTCGGAGTTTCGGGTATCAGCGGGGCAGACGGTCGAACGCCTGGTCCTTCGTCCGCCACATATCGAGTTCCGGGTCGACGACATCGGCGCCGCCGCCCGCTGGCGCACGGTCGCGCCGGTGCTGACCGTCGACGATCTCACCGAGCACCTGATCGTGGCGGTTCGAGTCCCCGGCGATGTCGAAGTCGACATCGCACTGTCGGATTCGGTGGGCCGGATTCGGCAGACCGAGGAGCCACAGGTCAACCGCGACAATCTCTTCCAGGTGTCGAGCCGGACCTTTGCCGACACCGCGCGCTCGCTGCGCACCGCGACACTGCTGGCCCGGATAGATACCCCGGACGGTCGGACCACTCAGGTCACCGTGGCCCGTGTGCAGCCGCGCCTGCTGTGCTCAGGAATCCGGTTGGACGGCGGTGTGCTGGTGTTCGAGGGCACCGACAGCGACGACCTCGCCGCGTTCGTCTGGCCGGAGACCGCGCCGTGGCGGCCACCGACACAGGTCGAGATCGTCGAGGGAAAGGCGCGCCTGCCCGCCGAATTCGTCGATGCTGGACCGCTGACCGTGCAGGTTTTCGTCGATGATCCATGGGCGGTGATCACCGCCCCGAGCCGCCCTGACGATACGGCGTACCACGTTCCGCAGCACGGCTGGCTGCAGGATTCGGACCCGGCACGCACAGAGCTGGCGAAATTCCTGGCCGGGGCGGGGGATCCGCCCGTCTCGGGCAGTGCGCTCGCCGAGGTGTGGTCCGCTTACGCGAACTGTTACTCCGACAGCTCGCTCAGCCCGCTGGTTCGCGGTGGACTGCTGCGAGTTCTCGCGGCCGATCCTCGAAGCTCACTCGAGGCGTTGGAACGCAGCGCTCTTCCGCAGGCCCAGCTTCCAGCACTGCTGATCCGTACCGGGCTGGTGGACAAGGATTTCAGTTCGTACTTCCGCCTGGGTAAGCACGCCAATCCATGGCTCGGCTGTCTGATCGATATCGCCGACCTTCCGAATGTCGTGTTGCAGTCGGCCGAGGAGAGTGCCGAAGCGCTTGGTGCCGACCTGGCCACGCAGGGCGGTCCAGCCCTGGTCGAGCTGCTGTCGGGGAAATTGCGGGAGGTCTACACCGGCTACTTCGAGCGAAACACCATCGGGATGCACCGCATGGCGCCGGAGCAGATCGCCGCGCTCAGGGACGCGTGTGAGATCGTGCCCGGGGCGTTGCTTGATCCGGATACCCGAAGGGCTGCGATGTTCGAGGCGTTCGCCCGGCGGCTCGACTGGCAGTCCGATCCGGCCTCGCATGCCATGACCACCCACTCGGCTGCGTTGACGACCCCCTTGCGACGGGCCTCGCCGTGGGTATACGACGTGGTCAAAGCGCGCAGTGATGCGCTGACAGGGGTAGACACCAGCGAATTCCCCTGGATGCTGATGTCGATGCAGTCGCTGCTGTTCGCTGTCGTCGCCCGGTTGCGGGCTCGCTCGCTGATGTCGCATCCGGTGTTCACCGCGCCCATGCGGCAGTGCTGGGCCAGGCTGGCCGAATTATGTCCAGGACTGGTCGCTGCCGACCTGCTGATCGCCGATGCGCTCGCGTCCTACGTTTTACACCACGATGTCATCAACAAGATCGGAGACCATCGGTGACCGACAGGCTGGATCCCCTTGCCGCCAGTGCCGACATCGAAGCAGGCTACAAACGCTATCTGAAAACGTTGCTGGCGCCGCGTGATCCGGCGCTGGCGAGCGCGTTCGACCAGGCGGTGGACGAGACCTCGCTGCTCACGAAGGGGCCGATGCTCGAGCTGACGCCCCCGTACGCACCGGGTGCGTCGCTGCGGTCACTGATCTCCGAGGGCGTATTGCACCCCGGCTTCGCAGAGTTCGGCGCAACCATCGAGCTGGACCGGGCGCTGTATGCGCACCAGGAGACAGCCGTTCGCAAGGTGGCGAGTGGCCGCAACCTGGTCGTGAGCACCGGCACTGGTTCGGGTAAGACGGAGAGCTTCCTGCTTCCGATCCTGAACTCTCTCATCGCCGAGAAGTATGCGGGCACACTCGGGCCAGGTGTTCGCGCCTTGCTGCTGTATCCAATGAACGCGCTGGCCAATGACCAGCTCAAACGCTTGCGGGGACTGCTCGCAGCAACCCCGGAGATCACTTTCGGACGCTATACGGGCGAAACCAAACGGCACCGCGCCGCCGCCGAGGCCGGCTACCACGCGATGTTTTCCGGTGCCGAGCGGCTGCCGAACGAGTTGCTCAGCCGAGAGGAGATGCGCGACAGCCCGCCACACATCCTGCTCACCAATTACGCGATGCTGGAGTATCTGCTGCTGCGCCCGCGTGACTTGGAGCTTTTCGATGGAAAGCACCAGGACACTTGGCGATTCATAGCGCTCGACGAGGCTCACGTCTACGACGGCGCGCAGGGATGTGAAGTCGCGCTACTGCTGCGCAGACTCCGGGATCGGGTTGCCGGCGGGCGGTCGCTACAGTGCATCGCCACGTCGGCGTCGTTGTCCGGAACCACGCCCGAAGCCCAGGGGATCGAGGCGACGGCGTTTGCGCAGAAGTTGTTCGACGTCCCGTTCGAGTTCGTGGCCGACGACCCGAGTCGTCAGGATCTGGTGACCGCCACCCGGATGCCCAGCCGTCCACCGGCAACCTGGAAGATCGACGACGACAAGCTGCTGACCCTGGCCGCGCCGGGTGCCGACCTGACCTGGATCGGTACGAAGGTGCCCTCCGGTGACATCGTGGACGCACTGCACAGCGAACGCCGGATGGCCGACCTCGAAAGTTACGCGGCGGCCGGACCCCAAAGCGTCCGTGAGCTCGCCGCGAAGTTGTGGCCGGACGACGCCGAGGCCCCACAGAAGCTCGAAGCCCTCGTCGCACTGGGTTCGAAAATTACCGACGAGACGAAGAAGCCGGTGTTGTCTGCGCGCTACCACCTGTTCGTCCGGGCGACGGAGGGCGCCTTCGTCAGTTTCGACGACAACGGCCCCACTGTCTTGCTCGGCCGTCACGAGGTTGATCCGAATACCGGACGCGCGGTTTTCGAATTCGGTACCTGTCAGCGGTGCGGTGCTGTGCATCTCGCCGGGCAGCGGGAGCTGGTCGACGGCCGCGAGTACTTCCGCCCAGCCAAGGGGGAGAGCAAGGTGAGCTGGTTGGTGGTGACCGACAGCGACACCGGCGACCTCATCGACGAGGATGACGAAACTCTCGACGAGCAGCAGAGCAGCGCCGCAGGCACCGGCACCGGCACGCTGTGCACGGGATGTGGTGCGCGCGGGAGTTGCGCGCCGAAGTGCCCAGGCGGCCGGGTATTGCGGGTCCGGGAGCATCGTGCCGCCGCACGGGTGATGAGCAAGTGCACCGAGTGCGGTGCGCGGTCACGGCAGGTGATCCGGCGGCTGCGGACCGACACGAATGCCGCGCCTGCGGTCATCACGACCGCGCTCTACCAGCATCTTCCGGAAGCTGCGGACGGTACGGCGGATTTCGTCGGCGGCGGGCGGAAACTGTTGATGTTCTCCGACTCGAGGCAGGCAGCGGCCTTCGCCGCTCCCTATCTCGAGCAGACTTATGGCCGGATGCTGGAACGGCGCTACCTCACCGAGGCGCTTGGCCAACCGAAGAATGCCGGTGAGGCCCTGTCACCTGATGACTTGGCTGCTGATGCGAAAGCCATGGCGGTGCGCGCGCAGCACTTCGAGGAACGCGCCACCCGCGCCACGATCATGCGCGCGGTCAACCCCTGGGTGATGGCAGAGCTGATGGCGATGGACCAGCGTCAGTCGCTGGAAGGCCTCGGGCTCATGGCGGTTTCATTGTTCCGGTCCCGAAATGCCGAGATCCCGAAGGGATTCCGCAACCTGGGGCTCAGCGATGACGAAGTATGGGCCTTGCTGAACGAGCTCGTGAAGTCCATCCGGCTGCAGGGCGCGATGAGTCTGCTTCCCGAAGTCGACATCACACTGCCGATCTTCGAGCCTCGTGCCAGCCGGATCCGAATCCGTTCCCGGGATTCGGATCGGGATCGTCGTATCATCAGCTGGCTTCCTGGCGGCAGGCCGGGCACTGCGAACAACCGTATCTTGTTCCTGCGCAAGGTCCTTGCCGAATTGGGCAGGTCGGAACCGGCCGAAAAGGTGCTCGACGCATGCTGGAACTTTCTACTGCAGAACAAGTATCTTCTCGAAGAGAGCGACCGCGTTGCCGGTGTGCTGTACCAGCTGGACCAAGACCAGCTGCGGATCCGTCGTGGTGCCGACTGTGAATGGTTCCAGTGCGGGGCATGCCGCCGGATCACCGTCCACAATGTGCGCGGTCTGTGCCCCCAGGGCAATTGTGACGGGCGGCTCGCGCCCCACGCGATTCCGGACCGCGACGAGGACATCAATCACTATCGGACCGCGTACCGGTCGTTGGCCATGTTGCCGCTGTCGGCGCGTGAGCACACCGCGCAATGGGAGGCCACCGCGGCCGCCGACATCCAACGACGATTCATCTCCGGCGAAGTGAATGTCCTGTCGTGCTCCACGACATTCGAGCTCGGGGTCGATGTCGGCGATCTGCAATCGGTGATGTTGCGCAACATGCCGCCGAAAACGGCGAACTACGTGCAGCGGGCAGGTCGGGCCGGGCGTCGCGCCACGTCGGCCGCACTCGTGGTCACCTACGCCAAGCGCAGTTCACACGATCTGTCGAAGTTCCAGAAGCCGGAGTCGATGATCGCCGGAAAGATGCGAATTCCGTGGATTCCCATCGACAACGACCGAATCGGCCGTAGGCACGCCCATTCTGTCGCGTTGGCCGCCTATTTTCGTGACTGCTATGACAAGGAGGGCCGCGAGTGGGCCACGGCCGGTGAGTTCTTCACGCCGGAGAATGATGAGACCGAGTCGGCGGCCGCTCGAGTACGCCATTTTCTGACTCCTGTCCCCGATGCTGTTCGAAGCTCCCTACGGGCTGCATTGCCTGCCCACGTGCAGCGTGAGATCGGGGTGGAATCCGACGCCTGGGTCGAACATCTGTGTGCCCAACTCGCCGATGCGGAACACGACATCCGCACGGACATCGCGACTTTCGAAGACCTGATCCAACAGGCCATCGACGCGAAGAACCTGGCGCTCGGCAGTCGTCTGCAGAAGACCCTGCACACTGTCCAAGGTCGCCAGCTGCTCGGTTATCTCGCCAACAAGAACGTCCTGCCGAAGTACGGATTTCCCGTCGACACCGTGGAACTGCGCACTACCCATTGCGAAGGTACCGTCGGCGCCAAGCTCGAACTCGCCCGTGACCTCGGGCAGGCGATCTACGACTACGCACCGGGTAACCAGGTGGTCGCGGGCGGCAAGTTGTGGACTTCGCGCGGTCTGCACAAACTGCCGAAACGGGAGCTGGAAACGCTGCAGTACCGCGTATGCAAGGAATGCAATCACTTCGAGTCAGGGCATGTGCTCGACCCGTTGTCGACCTGTCCGAACTGCCGGGCAGAATTCGACGCGACGAAAACCTGTGTTCTGCCGGAGTTCGGCTTCGTCGCCGATCGAAAGCCCGAGGATGTGAAAGCTGAAGCGCCCCAACGAGCATGGTCGGGCGCCAGCTTTGTGGAGACGGTCGGCGAGGGTTCGGAACCGGTTGTCTGGCCATCGAAAGACGATATGCAAGTGTGGGCGCGGTCGGGTACGCGCGCCAAACTCGCTGTGATCGGCGAAGGAGCGGGCAATGGATTCCGGCTGTGTGCTTGGTGCGGCTGGGCCGAGCCGATCAGGTTCGATCGCGCGCCGAGCAAAACACATGAGCGTCCGGCGACCGGTAGTCCGTGTGGTGGACCGCTCGATCAGGTCAACCTGGCCCATCGTTACGAAACCGACGTCGCGGAGTTCACTTTTGCGGACTTCCATTACACAGAGTCGGAAGACAAGTGGTTGTCGGTGCTGTACGCCCTGCTCGAAGGTGCTTCGGAGGCGTTGGAGATCAGCCGCGACGACATCGACGGAACGCTGTCCTGGAGTGCCGACCACCGTCGAAGCATCGTGTTGTTCGACACCGTGCCTGCCGGCGCGGGGGCGTCGAAACAGATTGCCGCGGAACTAGATCGAGTGTTGCGGGTCGCCGCGCAACGGGTCGCCACGTGTGACTGCGGTATCGAGACCTCGTGCTATGGCTGCCTGCGGTCCTACCGCAACGCCAGGTTCCATGATCAGCTGACCAGAGCGGGCGCGCTGGAAGTGTTCCACCAGCTCGGACTGGCACCCGAAGTCACCGATCTGTCGGTCGACAAGGCTCCGGAATCCTGGGACGAGGACCCGCTGTATTCCTCTCAGGCCGTCCGGGACCTCCTCGCGGAGCTGCAGCAGGCCGGTGTTCCCAAGCCCGAGGTCGGGATCGAGGCCGGGCGGGCCTACTGGATGGTCGACATCGTCTGGCCGACGGAGAAGGTGGTTGTCGTCGAGGGCGTGGACGAAGACCGCGATTCCGGCTTGGCGGCCGACGGTTTCCGGGTCGTGCGGGTGGAAGAAGCCGATGTCGACGAGCTGGCGACAATCCTGGTCGGCACGTGAACGCCACGGGGGCAGCGGTTTACGCTGCCCCCGGACCGGCTAGCGATTGAGCAGTTCCGATTGCTGTCCGCTCCAGGTGACGACCAGCTCGTCACGCGCACGACTGGCCGCCACATACAGCAGCGAACGTTCCCGCTGCTGTGCCTCGGCCTGTTCCTCCTCGGGGATTCCGCGCAGCTGTGCCTGTGACGGCACGTGCTCACGATCGACCCCCGCGAGAATGACGCAACGAAATTCCATGCCCTTGGAACGGTGCATCGTGAGTACCTGAACGTGCTCGCCCCCGGCGGGCTCGGCATCGAGCACGGTGGCGTCGACGCCGCGCTCGACCAGTGCACGCACGATCAGGTTCCGTTCGCTCTGACCGCGGGCGAGGACCGCGATGCTTGACGGCGGTACATCGTCGGCGATCCAGTGTTTGATCCGGTCCGCGATCGTCTGCAACTCCTCCATCAACGAACCGCACTCGATCAGCTCCGGGTTCGGGCCGAGCCGTGCACTGGTGTATCCGGCGGTCGACTCCTGGCCTTCTTCGAGATCGCGGTAGTCGGCTCCGGCGAGAATGCTCACCGCGAAATGCAGGTTCTGCGCGGTGGTTCGATAATTGAGCGTGAGCTTGCTCGACCGACCACCGCGGATATTGATGCCGAGCCGGTTCAGCACCACCGGCTGCCCGTAGATGCGCTGATGAGAATCCTCGGCGATGAACAGGTCGTTGGGCCCTTCGGCGACCAGCGCACGCAGCAGCGCCCAATGTGTTGCATGGAGATCCTGTGCTTCGTCGACGATGACGTGGTCGGCCAACGTTTCACCGGTTGTCTGTGCGCGCCACTGCAAATAGGCGGCGGCGACGGCGAGGATCTCAGGGAAGCTGATCCGCCCGCTCGCCCTACCCTGTTTCCTGAACTGTTCGACGATTTTCCACACCGCGACGCGCTGCGGTCGAGTCAATCGCACACCGCGACCGGCGCGGGGAACCTTGAGGTACTCCTCGAGCGCGGTCACTCGATTGCCGAGCACCACACTGATGTATTCGGTGGATAGAAAGCCCGCGTGCAGCAGCCGGGGATCCAGCGAACTGCCCGCGACGGCATCGGACCAACCGATATCCGGGTTGGCACGCACCCCGATCCGGGTTGGAGTTCCAGGACCGAATACTGCGGCGAATGCCGCGTCGAGGTCTTTGCGACGGCTGAGGATCGCCGACGCAAGACTGTCGATGCCTGCCACGTAGACGCCCGGATCTCCTGGCTTCGCCGCGATGGTGATATTCGGGTCCAGGGCCAGCAGGTCGTCCTGCATGGCCTTGGCCAGTGTCTTGTTGTAGGTGGTGACAATGATCCGGGCAGCGGGATTCTGGGCCGCGAAATGCCGCGCACGATGCAGCGCGACCACCGTTTTCCCAGTACCGGCCCCGCCCGAGAGCCGGAACGCACCGCGGTGGTCCTTCTCGACGAACCGGCGCTGATTGGGATGCAGGAAGGTACGCCAAGCCTTGAAATCGCCCTCTTCGATGACACGGCGCAGTTCGTCGTTGTCGTCGACGAGAGTGAATTGCATCTTGGTCGCGGGATGTTCCAGCGCGGCGAGGATCTGCTCGTTCTCGTCGAGAGAGTGGTCGACCGGCTGCTCGGTGAAACCGAGGGCGTCACGGATGTCGTCGACGGCCCGGCCCACAGCCAATTCGAGCACGGCGTTCTGCTGCCAGGCTACGTCGGTGGTCTGCGCGACCGCGAAGACCGTGTCCTGATCCGGGGCGGCAAGCACCTGGGCGGCGAGTTCGGCATCCAGGCCGAGGCGGTCGGTGAGTTCGGTGAGGGTGTAGCCGGCGTTGGCGAGGTATCCAGCCGTTGGTTCGGCCGCGAGCGCTGCCGCCAGCACCCCGCCCGGGTCGGGGATCACAGTCCGCTTCTTACGGTCGGCGTTACCGTCGAGCTGACCGACGATCCCCTCGAGAACGCCGTTGATCGGATTCACCCGCAGTGTGGACTTCTCGGCGAGCTTGTTCGCGACGTCGTGTTTCCACGTGCCGAGGTAGATGTAGGTCGCCTCACCGAACCGGTCGTCGATGCGGAACATGATGGCGCGGTAGTTGAGGTCGACCCGTCCGGTGCGTACCCGCGGGTCGACCGCGCCCTTCAACGGCTCGATGTGCAGGCCGGGTGCGGTGTCGTCCGCGCAGACCTTTTTGAAGTAGTCGTAGACCTTGGCCTTGATCGATCCGTCGAGCTTCGGCATCGACTTCGTGTTCTGAGCCAGCACAACATTGGCCATTACAGCGCCCCTTCGGTCAGCTGGTTGAACTCCTGAGCCGCACCGAAATCGGAGTCGTCGATGCCTATGAGCGCGTCGACGAATTCCTGCCCGATGGCCAGCGGCGCCGATGCTGCGAACGTCTGGTTGGTCAAGGTGACCGGCGGAGCGGTGAGCTGCTCGCGCGCGAGTAGCTGCTGAGCAGTCGCCTGAACCTTTTGCGCGACTTTGGATTGCCAGGCGGTGAGGGGCCTGGCGAATTCGATGGTGACGGTGATCAGCGATTCGGTGCCCGACTCACGCACGGTGATCTTGCTGCCGTTGCCGGTGACACCGGACTGCACTTCGACCGCCGACGCCGACCGCGTGCTCGGAGCAACCGGCCCTGACACTCCACGTGGCGGCACGACGGCTGGTGGCCCGGTGAGCGCATCGCCGGAGAGTTCATGAGCCTTTTGCGCGCGCAAGGACAGCGTGGCCGAAACAGCCGACGCAGTGAGCATCGCCCGGGCGGCGGTGACCCATCCGCGTGCGCCGAAATGGTCGATCGCGGGGAGGTACTTCTCGCTCATGGCAGGGGAGAGCTGCCCGACACGGTCACCGTCGATGCGCACCTCGACCACCCGTTTCGTCGAACGCGCGCTCGCCTGATCCACGGCGACCAGGCTGACGATGACAGGCCGTTCGCCACCATCGGTGTGGAAGCGGGTCAGGACATCGGTGTGCTCGCCGGTCCTGAGTACCTGTACCGCGCTGCCCTCGGGCAGCATTGTGTACGGCACGACCGGTGGGTCGTTGAGCGGAAACATCGTTTCCGGGCTCGCTACGTAGAGATGGACATCGGTGCTGAGCCGTCGTTGCTCGCGCCCGTGATCGTCCCACTCGGAGTACTCACGTGCCCATATCCGGCCCTGCGCGACGGGGATGTACCCGCGGTTCATCAACTCGAGCAACGGACGGTGGTAGCGGATGGCGTCCTCGCGCGGGAGGTAGCCGATCGTCTGGTTCGCGAAGCGAACCGCGACAGCGTTGCGGTCGTACGGGTTGTCCGGTTCCGGTACGAGCTCGACCGTGCGGCGGGTTTCGGTTCCGCGCGGATCGAAGTCGTCGCCGAGCATTCCGAGGAAGTTCGGCAGATACGACTGGATGCCGACGACGTCCTGCGCGGCCCAGCCACGACTGGTCGTCCACAGTGAGTAGGGCTGGCGAGGTGCCGCTGGGGGATTCATCTGTTGCTCCGGGTGTGCAGGTGGTATTCGACGATTCAGGTGTTCGCCAGCAGTTCCGAACGGCGTCCGTTCCATGTCACCACCAGCTGGTCGCGCGCGCGGCTAGCCGCCACATACAGCAGGGACCGCTCCCGTAGCTCGGCCTCGCCCCGTTCCTCTTCCGGTGCTTCGTTCAGCACAGATTTCGCGGGCACGTGCGCGTCGTCGACTCCGGCCAGGATCACCTTGGCGAACTCCATACCCTTCGACCGGTGCATGGTCAGCACCTGCACATGCCCAGGTCCGGCGGGGTTGTCGTCGAGCACCCGGGCTTCGATGCCGCGTTCCCCGAGGGCGCGCACGAACTGGCTCCGGTCGTTCTTTCCCCGGGTGAGCACAGCGATGTTCGAGGGCTCCTCGCCCCCGTCGAGCCACTGCCGAACCCGCCCGGCGACCTGCTCGAGCTCAGCTGCCAGCGAATCACAGGCCAGCAGGATCGGTTCGGGCCCGGTTCGAGCACTGCGATATCCGTGCGTGGACTCCTCGGCCTCTTCGAGGTCGTGATACTCGCCGCCGGAGAGGATGTCGATGGCGAACCGCAAATTCTGTGCCGTCGTACGGTAATTCAACGTGAGCCGCCGTGAGCGGCCGACAATTTTCACCCCGAGCCGACCGAGCACCACCGGTTGCCCGAAGATCCGCTGATGGGAGTCCTCGGCGATGAAAAGGTCGTCCGGCCCCTCCGCGACAAGGGCGCGCAGCATCGCCCAGTGGGTGGCGTGCAGGTCTTGGGCTTCGTCGATGATGACGTGGTCGGCAATGAATTCACCTGCGGCGCTGCGCTGCCGCAGGTATTCGGCCGCCAACGCGAGCACTTCGGGAAAGCTGACGGTTCCATCCATCCGGCTGCGGCGGCGGAACGCCTCCATCAGTTTCCAGACGGCGATGCGCTGCGCACGGTTGAGCCGTACACCACGCCCGGCGCGCGCGACCTTCGCGTACTCGGCGACGGTGGTCACTTTGTTGGCGAGCACCACCGCGGTGTACTCGCTCTCCAGAAAACCGGGCGTTACCAGGCGTGAATTTAGATCTGTCTCAACAGTTCTGGTGATCTCGCGCCAGACCTTGCCGGTATCGGTGCGACGAGGCGGCAGCGACGTCGCGTTCCCGAGAACCGTCGCGGAGATCGGGGCGAGATCGCCTGCCCGTGCCAGTACATCGCTGGCCAGCTTGTCGACACCATCGATGTAGATGCCGACCTCGCCGGGCTTGCTCGCGATCCGCGCGCCCGGATCCAGTGCCTCGAGATCGGCCTGTAGCTGGCGCGCGAGCGTCCGGTTGAAGGTGGTGAGGATGACGCGGGCATTCGGGTTGCGCCGCCAGAGATTGCGCGCGCGGTGCAACGCCACCACGGTCTTGCCGGTTCCCGCGCCACCCGACAGCCGGAATGCGCCGTTGTACCGCTTTTCCGCGTACGCACGTTGTTCGGGATGCAGGAAGGTGCGCCATGCGGCGAAACTGCCGCCCTCGATCACGCGACGCAGTTCCTCGGTGTTGTCACCGATGTAGGCGAACCGGATCTTCGACGCCGGGTGCTCGAGCGCCTGCAGGATCTGCTCGTCCTCGCCGAGGGTCGGGTCGACCGGATTCTCCGTGAGTCGGAGCTTGGCGCGAATCTCGTCGATGCTTGTGCCACAGGCCAATTCGAGGACCGCGTCCCCCTGCCACCCATCGATCTCCGCGGCGATCTCGTTGATCACATGGTCGTCGGAAGCCGCAAGCACTCGTTCGGCGAGTTTCGCGTCCAAGCCGAGGTCGTCGGTGAGCTGGGTGGTGGTGAAGCCGACGTCGGCGAGGTACCCGGGCTTCACGGCCGGTTTCGGCTGCTGGGTCGGCGCAGGTTCTTCGGTGTCGGCGATGATGAGCTCGAGGACGCCGTTGACCGGGTTCACCTTCAGTCCCGCCCGGGGTGCGAGCTCGGCGGCGGTAGCGTCCGGCCACGCACCCATGTAGACGTAGGATCCCTCCCCACCCGCGGGCGCTACGTAGAACAGAATCGCACTGTGCCCCAGGCCGATTCGTCCGAGCCGCACGCGCTCGTCCGTGGCTCCGGGAACTTCCTCGATGAGTGTGGACGCGGCAGGTTCGTCGTCCTGCACGCTGTAGAGGAAATCGTGCGCGCGCCGTTTGATCGCACCTTCGAGCTCGTCCGCGGACCCGCTGGTCTTGGTCATGATGACGTGCGCCATCACATCACCCCGTTCGTTTGCAGTGCTCGGACGAGTTCCGCCGGATCGGCTGGGCAGATCGTCCAGCCTTGTTCGGTCATCGTATTGGCCGCCTCGGGCTCCGCGAGGAGAACTCCGAGGCGGACGTCGGGCCAGCCCATGTCGATCACGTCACCACGGTCGGTCTCCACACCGAGCACCGGCACCGGGACGCCTGCCGCGGCCAGAGCGAGGACGAGTTCGCGTTCGGCATCGGAAACGGTGTCGTCGTAGAGCACCTGCCAGTCGGGCGTGAGCTCGGCGCTGCCTGCGTCCGGTCCCCGCTCCGGGATGGTGGAGTTCGCCTGGAGCAGGGTTCGGGTGGTGATCACGTGGTCGGCAAGTCCGAACCAGTTGGCCAAGCGCAACCACTCCTTCCACGCGCGACCGCCGTCGAGTTCGAGCTTCTCGTCCCGGTCATCGAGCGCGAGCACCGCGTCCAGCGTCTTCATGCCCTTGTTCGTGGCGGCGGTGATGGTCAACGGGCCGTCGCTGTAGGACCAGCAGTTGTACTCGCCGTCCGCCGGAGTCGAAGCGGTCCCGTCGATGAGGTCGAGCGCCCAGCTCGCGATGGCGTCGGCGTCGCCCTGGTGGCGGCCGTTGAGGAGGAACATCAGCGGAAGCCATCGCCCCACTGCTTCCCATGGCTCGCGTTCAGGCTCGAGCATGTACTCGATCAGCTGGGTGACCGGGTCGGCATGCAGCAACTTGAACAGTTTCGGCTTCAAGTTGCCGTGTTTGCGGGTCGGGCCTTCCAGCTTTTCGGTGAACCAGGTCGGCTTTTCCGTCCGCGCGGCTCGAAAGCGCTCGAGATCATCGTGGGAGAACGACCAGACCACCACGCCGCCGGAGCGCAGGATCTCACGTTTGTGGGCGTCGTCGGCCACTCGGTTGTGCTCGGGTGTCGCGTGGTAGCGGCGACCGTCGGCGAACACGGCGATGAGCGGGATATCGGGATCGCTGGTGCGCAGCTGGAAGTCGGGTTGGCTGTTGCCCATCAGCACTTGTGGCTCGAGCTGCCAGGTCCGGATATTGGTGCCGGGCAGTTTGATCGTTGCGGTCGGGCCGTAGGTGCCCGGTTTTTCGGTGACCGTGGCGCCCATGGTGGTGAGCCGCTCGGTGAACGCGCGGTAGAACTCGCGTTCCAACGGCGACTCGGCGCTGCCTTTCGGTACCGGGGTTTCTTCGGTGACCGAGTCCAGCCAGCTTTTCGCGTCCGGCTCGCCGTCGCGGCATGCGAGCAGATCATCGAGCACCTTGGCTGCCGTGATCCGGGAAACCTTGTCGAGTTCCCGTGGCGGTGCGAACGGCAGCAGGCATTTGTGGCAGGCGAGCCGGTCGGTGCAGTCGCAGTTCTTGACCACTGTGCGTGCCGCCGCAAGTACCTCCCACACTTGACGTGGGTTGGCGAAGTCGGCCAGATAGCCGGTGCCACCGGGCACGGTGTCGTGGATGAGCAGGGCCCGCTGGTTCGGGTTGTGGAGGGCGTCGGTGATCGCGGCGACATCGAGATGTTCCGGGGAGCCACCGATCACCTGTCGCAGGCCGAGCAGGATCGCAGCGCTGAGGCTCGGATGGGCGAACGAGTCGTATTCGAGCCAGCTCGGCAGGTGCAGCAGCACAGCCTGGGTGCGTAGTGTCCGAGCCAGCGCGATCTCGCGAACGTGCTTCTCGTCATCGGCTTTGCGATACCGGCACCAGCTGCGGTGCTCATGTGGCTCGTTCCTGCCCGCTACCTTGTCGAGCTGCCCGCAACCGGAACACACGCGGAACAGCGAACCCGTGGTCGTGTTGCCCGCAATGGTTCGCTTGCCGCCCTGCGAGTTTCGCCTGCCCATGTTCAGCCAGCGAATGTCCATGCGCCGCAAGTACTCCGCGCCGAAGTCCTGCTCGGCGACGAACCACCGTTTGGTGACATTGTCGGGGTCGATATCGGCTGCGGCCAAGACCGTGAACGATTCCTTGCGCCGTTCGTCACGGATGTCGTTGATCGCCGCCTCGTCGCGTCGCACCTCGGCGGACACCTTGGCCATCTCTACCACTTGAAGCTGTTGGCTGACGTCCGCGATTGCGCTGGTGTGGCATCGAGGGCACTGATTCGGTGGGGGTGTCGGGTCTGCGGTGTGGGTGATGCCTGCCCAGCCGCAGGACGGGCACAGCCGCCAGATCTGAATCGCGGATTCGCCCGCGCCGAGATCGATCGCGTCGATTTCCACGGCCAGCCCCTGCGCGTAGAAGGTCGCGCCAGGAGCCAGCTCGGTGAGTGCGACCCGAGAGCCGCGCTGGTAACTCGCTGTGTCCTCGGCGTATTGATTGGTGTCGGGATCGATCCAGGTGATGCCGACATCCAGCAGCACCGCGTCGTCGAGCAGCGTGTAGTTGGGCAGCACGCCATAGCGTTCGAGAACGCCGACCCAATGTTCGGTTGTCAGCGCGCTGATCGACTTCGACAACAGACGCAACGTGCCTCGGGCCGTGCGCAAATCACGCTTGTCGTCGTCGGTGGCGGCAGGGGAGTTGGCACGCTGTTCGAAGTCGGGAATGGCCGCGTCCACTGCCGTTCGCCGGTGCCGCAACTCGTTCACATCTCGATTCCAGCGATGCACGGCGTCGCGCAGCAATGCACCGAGTCCGCTGTGCTCGCCGAGCCCGGGCGGGGTCGCCCAGTCGCGGAGGTTCGCTGCGGTTTCCGTCCGGAGCAGATCGCCGAACTGCCCGAGGAATTCGTCGACCAACAGGTCGGCGTCGTCGTCAGCGGTCTCGATGAGGGTGCCCATCCAGGTACCGGAGTCGAAACTCGACAGCACGTTGGTCGCGTTGCCGGGATCTTCGGCTCCCGCACGCCGCGCGAGCCGGTCGATGATGTGCGCGATGTACTGGCGCTGCAGGATTTCCTCCGCGGTGAGGAAGGTTGCCGGGGGACGCACCTCCCCTTGGATCACCGACGTCGGGTCACCGAGTTTCGGCAGGTGCTCGCCGCGTCCGCGGACGAAGGCGAGCGCGAGTGAGTTACCCGTGAGGCGTCCTGCGCGGCCGACTCGCTGGAGATACGACGACACCGTTCGCGGCATGGAGCCCAGCATCACCGTCGACAGGTCGCCGATGTCGATACCCATCTCCAAAGTCGGCGTCGCGACCAGCACGTTCGGTGCGGTGGGATCGCTGGCCGTGGCCTTGAATTTGTTCTCGTACTCGAGCCGTGTCGCAGTGGGAAGCAAGGAGGTGTGTTCACGCGCGACCACCCGCTTCATCTCCGAGTTGTCGTAGAGGTCGCGGTAGAAGTTGTTGTGTTTGGCGGCCCGCGCCAGCCTGCCCGGGCA
Organism: Nocardia sp. JW2; assembly: GCF_051843015.1. Classification (NCBI taxonomy): domain Bacteria; kingdom Bacillati; phylum Actinomycetota; class Actinomycetes; order Mycobacteriales; family Nocardiaceae; genus Nocardia; species Nocardia sp. JW2. The sequence continues at coordinate 198,629 of NZ_JBPXLK010000011.1, read as the reverse complement.
TCGGGTCAACAGGCAGGGAGCACCGTCGAGCTGGTCGACGACGGCCGCGCTGCCCGGCGTGGGCGTCTGGCAGACATCGCAGACGAGCAGGTACCGCATTCCGGTGAGCCCGGCCGGGTCGGGGATACCCACCAGGACCGAGTCGTGCGTCAAAAGATAAGCAGTCAGCGACTTCTCGGTGTTCTCGGTGATCACCACGCGTTCTTCGGCGAACACTTCGAACAGCGCGCGTGCCAGTGATCCACCCTCGATGGGCGAGACGTTCAGGCAGCGCGAAGCCCAGCGGGCGTACCACGAGGCGGAGACGGTGATCGGGTCGAAGCCGTCAGGGATGGTCCGGCCGCCGAGCGCCGGGAAGGCCGGTGCGGGGCGTCCCTTGGGGAACGCGGGCATGCCCTGGCCCTTGGGGCGGCCACCCCACACCCAGCGTCGGTTCGCGTCGCGCTGAACGTATTTCGTCAACCAATCGTGGGCGATCGCGCCACGGGTGCGCATGCGTTCGGCGACACCACGAACCCACTGGGTCACCGCGGCCTCGTCGGGCTCGGAAAAGGCGAGCTGATGTTCTGTTCGCTTCAGCGCGTCGGCGCCCAGCTGCGCAACGCGCCGGGGAGAACCGAGATCCACCTCCGACACCACACTGCCGGTGAGCTCGAGCGTACGACCGAGGCGAGACTGCAGGCCGAACTCGAGGTCGATATCGAATTGCAGGCGCCGGGCAACAGTCCTGGCCGCCTTCCGTCGAGCCTGGGCGGTGCTGTCGGGGTCCCAGAACGGAGCGAACTCGTCACGCTCGACGATGTCGGGCGCGAGGAGGTGATAGCGCCGTCGCGCGTCTTCACCTGCCCGGTCGAGTACCGCATCGCAGAGCTCGGCGAGGGTGAGCATCTGCTCGCCACTCACCTTGTCGCCCAGGGCATTCCGCAGAGTCGAGCGGAGGCTGAGGGTGTGCGACCTGGCCTGGACGAAACCGGCACGGTGGGCGGCGTCTTGGACGCTGTCGGTGAAGACGAGGGCCTTCTTTTCGCCGTCGGCCAGTTTCGCGTCACCGAACAGGTTCGACAGCGCCACCGACAACTGGGTGGCGATCGCGCTGCCGAGGAAGCGGATGCCGTCGTCGGCACCACACGCCGGGCACACGTCCCTACGCGAATTCTCGTCCGCCTCAGGGCCGCTCAGGAACAAGACCGGCAGCACCCGCCCGTCGAGTACCTCATCGCTGTCGGCATCGGGTCGTTCGTCGACGATCTCCCGGTCGTCGACGCGGAACCAGCGCAATCCCTCGACCGGAGTGTCGATTTCGGCCTCGGCGGGCGCGGAGATCAGCGCTCGGAACCGTGGACCACCGGTCGCGTGGTAGCTGCGCACGTCTTCGTCACCGGCATCCAAGGTGTGGCCGGTCGGTCCCAGCCGAACACCCCAGCCCGACCGACCGCAATGCCGGCAGTAGAGCGAGGGATAGTAGTCGACGGTGGTTCCGTCGAGTTTTCCGTCGTCCGGCCAGCGGAACTGCGGGGTCACCGCGGCCGCACGATCGATCCGGGACAGCTCCCGAAGCCACAGGTGCACATCGACATTCAGTGCCGACCGGCCGACCTCGGCGCGCACGTGCGAGAGCGCGGCGAGGAGGTAGCCGACGTAGCGCTCGCGGTTCGCGAGGCCACGGGTGAGGTCGCGTTCGCCGGTCTGGGCGGGCAGAACGGTGGCGGCCAATTTCGCGGTCGAGATGGCGTCGACCGCACTACGCAGGACCCGCGCGAAGGTTCCGTGCCGTTTGATCAGATCGAGCATCTCGGATTCGTCGAGCTTGTGCAGGCTCGCGGTGATCCGCTCGTGGGTGTCGTCGATGTCGGAGGTGTGCCGGAACAGCGTGGCGAGTACCGCCGCCGTGAGTCGCTTGTTCGTCACGGTTTGTGCTGTGGTGCGGTCGAGTTCGGCAAGGGCCTGATCGATCACCGGCTCGACTGGTGAGAATGTGCGATCCAGGTCGCGACGGCGCTGCGCGAGCCAGTCCTCGGTATCGAGCCGCGTTTCGCCGATCAGGGTCTCGGGTGTGAACGTCTCGCCAAAAACGGTTTTCGCGAAGTCGAGCATCGACGTCGGCGAACCTTTGGACCCCAACGTCGCAGACGTGGCCACCGGGGTGATCTTCCCGAGTGGGCGCGCTCGATCCGCGTCCGTTACGGGCGAACCGGCGGTCCAGTGAGATTTGACGGTCAGCCCGAGTCGCCGCAGCAGCATCGCCACATCTGTGCCCTGCGCGCCGTCGTAGGTGTGGAACTCGTCGAGCACCACGTACTGCAGCGAGTCCGCCGACTGGCGCCACATCGCCGCACGATCCGGTCGCAGCAGCATGTGGTCGAGCATCTTGTAGTTGGTGAGCAGGATGTCGGGCGGCGAATCGTGCATGAGGCGGCGATCGGTGATCAAGCCTGCCTCCGACACCATCGTCCGACCGCCGGAGGATTGCTCGCCCGTGTAGAGGCCGGCCGTGATCCCCGACAGCTCGGGATGCTCGGTGATCATCTTCGCCAGCCGCTGCTCCTGGTCGTTGGCCAGGGCATTCATCGGATAGATGATCAGTGCCTTCATTCCCACCACGCCGGCCTTCTTGGCGCGAAGCACGTGGTCGAGGATGGGGATGAGGAACGACTCGGTCTTACCGGACCCGGTGCCGGTGGTGACGAGGGTCGGCAACGGCCGGCGCTGAAACTTCGTCGACAACCGCTCGAAGGTCGCGGCCTGATGCCCGTACGGTTCGAAATACTTCGGCCACCAGTCCAGATGCATGCCCCAGTTGCCGCGAGCTTGCGCGAAGGGCAGCCGCAAACGGACATACGGGCCCTTGAAGAGCCCGTCCTTCGGGTCACCGATGAAGTCGGTCAGCGCGCCCTGAGTGTCCGGATCGGTCAAGGCGAAGGTTGTCGTCAGATAGTCGGTCAACCCTTCCCTCAGCCGTTCGGCCTGCAGAGTCGGAAGCAGGGCCCCCACGTGTTTGCTCCTCATTGTGCGCGACCGGCGTGCGGTTCAGTCGGGTGTCGACCTGTGTTCATCTGGAACTATCGGTTTCGGATGCTAGTTGATTACGGGATCCGGGATTCTCGGATCGCAACCGGCCAGCTGGCTGTCGGTAGTGGACAGCCTCAGCGCCGGCAATCAATCGTAACGTACACCAGCATATGATGTGTTGACAATGTTTTCTGGAAGAATTAGCTTGGTTGCATACCAACTGCAGGTGCCGAACGGGGCCTCTGTGCCTCGAAGGGATCTACTGAATGTCGTTCGACTACAACGATTTCGCCCCACCCCCGCCCGCCGTCTTCGGTCGACAGCAGCTCATCGAATCGTACTTGGACGTGATCCTCGACCTGCGCCGCAGAGGCCTCCCTGGCAAGGATGACCGCCGGGCCCATTTCGAGGGGCTGCAGCGGTTGTTCGAGGTAGACCTCCCTCTCCAGCGCCCAGCTTTTGGTACCCGAAACATGGTGCACCACATGCTGTTCAGGGCTGCGGATTCCTACCATGCAATCACCACGCCGTGGAGTGGGATCCTCGAAGGCGGCCTCATCATCGAGCAGTTCGACAGGGCCGGGATCACCGAGGAAGTCATGTCCGTCAGTCGCGAGATCAGTCGGCTCGCCCAGAACTCGGAGCGCGAACACCACAACCTGATCGCAGTCCTGCTACGTGGGCTCTACGGCGAAAACATCGACCGAACATTCACCCTCGATGAACTTCGTGCCGCCGACATTCCCATCCCGGTCCCTATCCGCTATCTCCCGGACTGACAGCATCTTTCGTGTGTTCGATGCCTGCGTAGCCGACTGCTGGCCCGGTGGGGCTCCTTCGGCTACGGTATCGATCCGGCGGCGGGCTGAAGCGGGGTTCTGCGCCCAGTCACATCTTTGCGTCAAAGTTCACGCGTTATCGGATCGGGGCAGTACACTGCCAAGGAAGTGAAGTTATGTCTTCATTTGAGCTGGAGGTCATATATGAGGGACGCGCGCTGACGGTCTATGGCGTGGTGGTGCACGACCGCGGATGCCTCGCCTCGGCTTGGCTGGCAGGGTTGCCACTGAAGCCGCAGGTTCAATTCCGCGCACGGCTGGACAGGCTGACGGAGGTCGGTTTCCTCCGAAGTCCCGAGGAGATGCGCCAACTGCAATGTGATGGCGAGCCACCAGTCCACGAAATCAAGACGAGATCCGGGCATCGGCTCTATGTGATCCGGTCGAGGCGAGATTGGGTCGCAACTCACGGTGCGGTCAAACCATCGGACCGCGGCGTCTGCGCGCAAGCCGAACGGGCACGGGGGATCTGGAAGGAGGCGCAAGAACAATGACAACGTGGTATCGGCGGACGCCGGAGAGCGAGACGCTGTTCGCGGAGGAGCGTCTGCTGCTCTCGGCTACCGAGATGGTGCACGCGGCACTAGATGTTCGCGGTGTGACCAAGAAGAAGCTGGCAGAAATGCTCGATGTGACACCGACCGAAGTAAGCCAGCGACTGAGCGGTCGGCGCAATCTGACCCTGCGCAGCCTTGCGCGCATGATGCACGTGCTCGGGTACCGCGTTGGGCTCGATTCCGAAACGCTCAGCGAGGAACTCGGGCCCCACGCCCCCGGAACGCGCATCACCCGGCATCTCATGGACCGAGGCGATGCGCCGGAACGAGCATGGTCGCTGTGCTTTCGGGCAGCGATCGGTGCTGAGGGAATCAAAGATCCCACCGATTTCGCTGACCATATCAGCGCACTGTGGTCCAATCTGCAAACGCTCGACCACATCTCATCCGCCCGGTTGGACCATCGCGAAGATCAGATCATGGTCGAACTACAGGTGCGCGCCGACGACCTGCTGCAGGCCTGCACTCGGGGTACAGCGGCCGTACGAACCGCGATCCACAGCGCAGGCGGAGGGACTCCAGGATGGGAGAAGGAGATGGAGCGATTGGTCCGCCAGCTCCGGTTGGATGTCTCCTCCGAGCCCGAATGCATCGATGAAAAGTACGGTCAGAGCTAGTTCGTTCTCATCTGAACAAGGTTCCCCATGACGGACCCAGGTGCCGCCTCGGCACACCTCGACCTCTTCCGCTACCTCGCCGCAGACGAGCGGATGGACTACATCGCCATCATGTCGCGTTTCACGGCGTCGCTTCTGGCAGACATGTCGGCGGCGACTGTGGTCGAACAGCTTGAACACGAAGGCTTCTCGTTGAGCCAGGACACCATCGAGGCGAGGTGTAAGCAGCTCGTGCGATGGGGGAACCTAGTCCCATCGTTGCGAGATGCGCGCGTGAGCACAGTGCAGGATTACCTGCGCGCTCGGTCTCGATACCAGGTGTCGAGTTTGGGTGGACGGGTGCATCGTGGCGCGATCGAGATCATAGAGGCGGCTGACGGTGCACGTGAGGTCGCCCGGGAACTGCTCGGGGAGATCGCTGACTCGTTGTCCGAGGTTGTGCGCCTCCTCGACGTGCCGCGATCAGCGGATCGCGCCGACAAGCTCGCCGGTGTGGTCACGACCATTTTCAACAACCAGCGGCTCTTCACCGCGAGTGTTACGGACTTCTACGCGTACATAGCCGGGGTACTCAGTCGCTTCGACCTACACGGCGACGAGTACGCACAGTTCAAGGGATTGCTCCTTGATTACGTAGACTTGATCACCGCAGATGTGAACCGTCATGCTCCGTTGATAGCGGAACGGCTCGCCACCGTGTCGCGGAGGTTGGACGATTTGCTGTCGGTGCTCGATTCGGTTGCCCGGCTCGAGCTGGGTGATCTCGGGACTGTCGAACGGTCTGGCGGCCGAGACCGTTTGGACTGGGACCAACTGCTCCAGTGGTACACCGGTTCCGGACAGGATTCCGGGCCCGCGCAGCTTCGTGCGGCGGCAGGCCAGGCGCTGGGGCAGCTGCTCGCCAACGCAAAACGCATGCTCCATTCGACCTCGACCGGTTACTCCCGGCGTGCCGATCTGCTGCGGTTGGCGGCTTGGTTCCAGCATGCCGACGACGTGGAAGCGCATCAGCTGTTCGCCGCGACGTTCGGCATGTGGTCGACCAGGCATCTGTCGCTAGGACCCGAGGAACCGGACGCGCGCGTAGGGCCGATGACGTCCTGGCTCGTTGCCGACCCGATTGATGTCCCGGTTTCGTTGCGGGAAAGAGGTTCTCGCGCAGCAAAGGGGCGGTCGGCAAGGGTTCCCGACATCAGTCGCGATCGTGCGATGGTCGAAGCTTCAGTGCGTCAGGAAGCAGAGCGTAACGCGATGGTTGCCGCCGAACTGTCCGCCGCGGGCTACCTGGATGGCGCTCAGTTGTCGCCACAGGCACGGGCGACGCTCCTGGACGAGTTGGCTCGCCTGCTGGCGGCCGACACTGACTCGGTGACAAATCATGACCTCGGAGTGGTTCTGCACGCTGTACCCGGAGGTTCGACGACGATCATCTCGCCCGACGGCTCGCTGTTCGTCGACGGATACCAGCTCAGCTGCCGCCCGGTGGCATCGACATGGGGGGAAGAACTCGATGGTGAGGTCGGATAACTCGCTTGCCACACATCGGCAGGAAGCAGCCGAAGTGCGCGAGGCTGCGCGAATTCTGCTGCGGACACCCATTGTGACCGCGACGCGGGCTCCAGATGCGATGACGTTGATCCGCAAGCACTCCAGCGCATTGCGAAAGCTTTTCGCCGTCAATGTCGGGTATCACCTCGTCGTGGAATCGGGATTCGCCCGGTTGGCGAAGTTGCCGTCCGAACCGCACGCGGCCGAGCGGGTCCTGTCTCGCCGTAACGGGACACCATTCGGTGCTCGCGGCTACTCCCTCATCGCGCTGGCCGCCGGGGCACTGCTCGCCCCTGGTGTGGGGGAGCAGATTCTGCTGTCGACGTTGGTGATTCAGATCCGCACGGACGCGGCACAGCAGTCGATCCCATTGACAGACAGCATCGGAGATCGCCGACAACTGGTAGCGGCTTTGGCTGTCCTACTCGAATGGGGTGTGTTGACCGAGGTGGACGGAACACTGGCGCAGTGGGGCGAATCAGGCGACGAGGCTCTCCTGACGATCTGTCGACCGCTCCTGCCCCACCTGCTCGTGAAATCCATCGGCCCGGGAGCTGTGTACACCGATCTGCTTGCGCCCCACGCCGACGCGCCTCGTCGGTTGCTGCGCCGACGTCTTGTGGAGGAGCCTGTTGTCTTGCGATCCGATCTCGGGCCCGAAGAGCTCGATGTGCTTTCTCGTGAACGGTCCGAACTCACGCGGATGCTCGGCGATGCGTTCGGCCTGGTCTTGGAAGTCCGGGCGGAGGGCGCACTCGCTTATGACGCGAGTGGTTCATTGTCGGATATCGAGTTTCCCGGATCGGGCACTGTCAAGCAGGTTGCGCTGCTGCTGATCGGCGCGTTGCTGGATACTGTCGGCGACGACCAGGTTGTCGAGATGGAGTTCGCGTGGCCGGTGGTCGATTCCATGGTGGGGGATTTACTCCGAGCACACGGGAAGGCGTGGAAGCGTGAGTACGCGGAGGCGCCGAGGACATTGCGCGATGATGTTGTCGCGCTGCTCAAATCGTTGCGGCTGGCCGACACCACGCAGGAGGCTCTGGTTCTGAGTGCCGCTGCCGCGCGCTACCGGCCGCAGCCCAACGCGTCCGGCACCCAGCTGGAATTCGAATGAGGAGGTGCCATGAGCGCAGTGGCGATCAAGCAGTTCGATGACCGGTGGCGGCTCTCGCGGGCCGGGATGGTGAATGTCTGGCATTACATCGACACCGAATTCGTGATGTCGGGCGGGCGGTTGATTCTGCGCGGCAGCAACGGTTCCGGGAAGTCCAGGGCACTGGAGATGCTGTTGCCGTTCCTGCTCGACGCCGACCGTCGGCGGATGGACGCGACCGGGTCACAGAAGGTGAGCCTGGACGAACTTATGCACATCGGCATCGGTTCGCAGACCAACCGGGTCGGCTATCTGTGGTTGGAGCTGTCGCGCCAAGACGAATATCTGACGCTCGGTGCGCATATCAGGTACAGCGCGTCGACTCGACGAAGTGAAGTCCGTTTCTTCACGACGGAACTCCGCGTGGGGCACGATCTGATGCTCATCGGCGCGGACCGTCATCCGTTGCCGAAGGACAAGCTCACCGAGCTCGTCGGGGCACATCGGATCGGTGACGCGGAACATCACCGAGAGTCCGTCCGCACCAGAGTTTTCGGTCTCCGCGGTGACACCGGACGCGACCGCTTCACCGGTCTGATGCAGTTGCTCCACACTCTTCGATCGCCCGATGTCGGCAATCGCATCGACGAGGGAAAACTTCCGCAGATCCTGTCGGACGCGTTACCTCCGCTGAGCGAGCAGATGCTGGACGCGGCAGGCGAACGGCTCGATGATCTGTCCGAAACTCGGCAGGCACAACAGCGGTTGTCGGAAACACTCGAGCATGTGCGTGCCTTCCATCAGGTGTATCAGCGCTACGCGGCGACCACGCTAGGTGCGGGGGCGGTCGTGGTGGAGTCGTCTTTGGCCGCAGTGGAGGCGGCGCAGGGACGATACGCGAAGGCGCAGACTACAGTCAGCGAATTGACTTCGAGCACCAGCAGCGTCGCCGAGTTGATCCGCGAGTACGGCGAAGAGCTGGAAACCCTCGCCGGGGCGATCGAGGTGTTGCGAGAACGGCCGGAATTTGCCGATGCGGAGAAGCTGCAACTACGAGACGAGCGCCTCGCGTTGCTGCGATTCACCGCTGAAACGGCCCTCGGTGCCGCCGAATCTGCCCGCCGGACGGAACAGCAGCTGGCAGACACCGTGGCAGGGCGCATCCGCAAGGTCGGCGCGGCTGTGAGTACGGCCGCCATGCTGCTCGGCACGGTCAAAGACCGGCTGAGCGCGTCGAGACTCGGGCACGGCGACCTGCCGGAAACAATCAGCCATGAGGTCGAGAGCCGACCCGCTGACACCGCGACCATTCAGAACTCGATGGACGGGCCGCCGGTCTCGGTAACCAGGCCGGCGCTCCTCGAAGTCAGGGTGACTCCAGCCGACCTCACCGCGGTGGCCGACGCGACGATGCGGTGCGGGGAGGCGGCGTATCAGCGCGCTCAGGTTGTGGAACGCAGGACGTCTGAAGCACATCGGCTCGATCGGGAACAAATTCGGGTGCTCGACCAAGAGGACCGGGCCGAACAACTGACCGGACTCGCCGAAGAGCGTCGGGCCACGGCGACCGCGGACGCGATTGCACGTGACGACATGGCGATCGACCTGCATGCACGATGGTGTGAGTGGGTCGCGGACGCAGAGACGACGCGCCTGATGCCTGACGTCGAATGGCCGCCGACACTCGCCGCGGTACTCGCTGCCGATGACGAGGCTCTGTGCGGCGAGGCGACCGAGGACGACTCTGTGCTGTCGGATCTCGACGCTGCAGCAGGATTGGCCGCTGGACCAGTGAAGGAAGCGCTCGCTCTGCGCCGCCAGGCGCTGATCAACGAGCAACGAGCCGATGACACTCGACGAGCCGAACTCGTCGACCGCCGAAACGAGCTCGAAGCCGAACGCGATCCAGAACCGTCGTTCGCGCCATGGCATCGTGTCCATTCCGGAACTCCCTTCTGGGCGGCCGTGGATTTCCAGCCACAGGTGACAACGGCCGAACGGGCCGGAATCGAGGCCGCACTGCTGGCATCGGGGTTGCTCACCGGGACAGTCACCGCCGACTCTTCGATTCGCGCCGCCGACGGCGAAATCCTGCTGACGCCGTCCGCGCCGACATCTGGCTCGCCGCTGTCTGCTGTCCTGCGTCCAGATCCCGCGGCTGCCGCGGACGCGAGGTTGATCGACGCGATCCTCGCCCGCATCGGCTGGAACGACCCTGACAGCACAGCGTCTATCAGCCCCGACGGCACCTGGCGAAACGGTGCGCTGACCGGTCGGCACAGCCCGTCGGCAGCCCGGCATATCGGTGCGGCGGCACGAGCAGCCGCACGTGCGGCCGAACTCGAGGCGATCGCCGAACAGCTCGAGATGCTGGAAGCCGCAGCGAGGGATCGCGCCGACTCGATTACTGAGATCAACGATGATCGAACTGCTCTCGCCGCGCACCTGACCACGGCTCCGCGCTCGCGCGCATTGGAGTTGAAGCGCCAGGCCGCCCGCACCTCTGCTGGAGAAGCGACCGATGCCGAGACCGCTGCCGCAAGTCAGCGACAAGCGGCCGCGGCGCTACGTCACGCCTGGAGCGCGGAGTTTCAGAGCCACTGCCGACTGTGCGACAGCGCCGATCTGCCGGTTGCGGCCGAGGCGCTCGCGACGATCAGGCAGCGCTGCGTGGAGGCATTGGAGGCCTGCCGAGATCTGGAACGTGCGATCAAGGATGTTCGCAACGTGAGCGATGAGGTGGGTGATCCTTCGGCGGAGTTCGGCGTCGCCGTACAGATGCGGACCGCTGCCGAGAACGCTGCCGAACAACACCGTCGTGAATGGGTGGCCGAGGCCGCCGAGGTCGCGGCCCGGCATGCCGCACTCGACCTGACTGTCCAAGAGCTGACGGCGGAGCTGGAGCGCAGCACCGCAGCGCACCTACGGACCGAAAGGAAGATGAGCGACCTACGCGCTCGTGAAAAAGACATCGCCACGAAAAAGGCCGTCGCAGAACACGAACGCGACGACGCTTCCGGGGCGGTTGCCCGCTGTCGGGACGACTTGCGCACAGCAGCAGCGGTATTCGATACGCGACTACGACTTCCCGGCCTGGCAGATGCGGCGTCGACCGAACGCGTAGAGCGCATCGGCGACAGTGCGGATTTGGAGCGGGTCCGCCGGGTGGTTCAGGCTGCCCGCGCGACATGGCGGGTGTCGAAACCAGCCGATGTCAACGCGCTGCTCGCCGCGTTGAAGCGGTTCGAAACTGCGGTCAGTGGTCAGCTCGATGTAGCCACGTCGGTGGAGTCGGACGCCTACCTCGTCCAAATCGAGGGTGCTGAAGAGCATCACGACTGCACAGCAGTCCTCGAATACCTCATCGAACGCGATCGGCAAGGTCGAGCTGCACTGTCCGAGCGCGAGCGTCAGGTGTTCACAGAATTCGTTCTCGGTGGTGTCGCCGCCGAGCTCGAGCACCGTGTCGACCAGGCAGACAAGCTGATGAAGGCCATGGATGTCAGCCTGTCGGGGGCGCGGACCAGTTACGGAATCGGTGTTTCGATCGCCTGGTCTCTCGATACCGCCGACCCGGAACTGCAGCGCATCATGAAACTCATCCGCATCGCCGACGACCTGCGAAACCCTGACGACGACAATGAATTGGTCGAGTTGATCCGGCGCCGGGTCGACCTGCTGCACGCCGCGGACTCTTCGGCCGGCTACGCCGCACACCTGCGCACCGCGTTGGACTACCGTGCGTGGCACACCGTGCAGGTGACCATCATCGGACCCGAACAGGGTCAGCGTCGTCAAATATCACGTCGAGCCAAGATCTCACAGGGCGAAACCCGTTTCGTTTCCTATGTTGCCCTCTTCGCTGCCGCCGACGGTTTCCTCTCCGGCTTGCCCGAAAGCGATCGGGCGCTTCGCCTGGTCTTGCTCGACGATGCTTTCGCCAAAGTCGACGAACGCGCGATCGGCGAGTTGATGGGGCTATTGGTTCGCCTCGACATCGATTTCGTGATGACCGGCCACGCGCTGTGGGGCACGGTGCCGCAGGTGCCCGCTCTCGACATCTACGAAATCCGCCGAATCGGGAGTAGTGCGGTGATCCCGACGTGGATCCGATGGAACGGCCAGAACAAGACCTATATGCAGATGGTGCCGTCGAGATCATGATGCCCGCAAGAGCCCGGGAGTACCTGGCCGACCCGGTATTGACCCAGATGTGGCTGAAAATCCGAAAGCGCTTGGAAAGCAACGGGCATCAGGCCGGCGGCACAGTGGCTGTCGAACTCGACGAGGCCGCGGCACGGCATCTGTCCCGTCTCCTCGGAGCACCTGTCCGAGCAGGCAACAGACGATTGCGGCTTGCCGACCTCGACGCTTCTCTGCGCAACAGTGCTGCCGGAAGGGGGCTTGTCCCCGTTGTCGCCGAACTCACCGGTGGGCCGCTTCGGGATCGGCCTTCGGAGCGCATCGAACGGGCCGAAGCGGTGCGCAAACTGTGGGACGACGTAGAAAGGTGCGTCTCGGACAATGGCTTCGGTGCCGCGGAGTGGGCACGGTCCTGGATCGCGTGGTTGCATCGCTCGACCCTGCTCGTTCGAGGTGGCCCGCGTGCCGTCAAGGAGTTCGAGATCGCCGCGCGCGCGCTCTCGATCGTGCTGGTAGACCCCGGGACGAGTCGGATGCTCGGCGAGTTGGCGACCACCGTCGGCGGGTCTTCCCACTCCCTCGATGCCGATCAGGTCGCCGGTCGAATCGCGTTGCGCGGGCTCGGCTTTGCTCTCGGTATCGAGGACCCGCAAACACCGCGCGGCCGGATCGACCTCTGGGAGCAGGTCGGGGTCTCCGCAGACCGAGTCTCCGGCACCGTCCTTGTCTGGGGGTTTCACCCGCCCGGCCGTGATACCTGGTCGCAGATGATGCGGATGCGTGCGGACCTGGGCTTGGTAAGCCATCTGACCTTGGCCGAACTGGCTGTGGCGCCGACGGCGTTGGTTCCCGACGGGGAGATTGTGAGTGGGTGCGAGAATCCGCAGGTCCTCCAACGTATCGCCGAAACCGGAATCAGCCGCCCGGTGGTCTGTTTCAGTGGGAATCCCTCGTCCGCCGGGCGGTTACTCGCGGAGCGCGTCCGGCTCCGCTACCACGGTGACTTCGATTGGGCTGGTGTAGCCATCGCGGGCCGCATGATCGCCGCCGGTGCGGAGCCATGGCGAATGGGTCCGGCGGACTATCTAGCGGCGATCGCCGCGGGAATACCGCGCATACCGTTGAATGGCCGGCCGGTCGCGACACCGTGGCAGCCTGAACTGAGGACGGTGATGGAGCGTACCGAGCAGGCGGTCCACGAGGAATCGGTCTTGGAGGCTCTGATCGCCGACCTGTGAATTCGACAGGTCGGCGGGGCAGTGGTGTGATGGGATGTCGCAGTACGGCGGGCGGACTGGAGGGGAAATACATTGCGGGCGTGGACAGTTCGTGGGGGATGGGACGGACATCGCGAGGAAACGGCCCTGGAGACCGGGGCAGCCATCGCAGGGTGGGCCGAAGTCCGTCACGACTTTTCGGAGCAGAGCACATTCGATGACCTTTGCGCGCTGCTGGATGAGTGCTACCCAGCGGAAAGCCCACGGACGCGGAAGAACTGGGCACACCAGATCTGGCGCTTCCTGCACGAGATCTCGGTGGGGGACTACGTCGTGATGCCCAGGAAGTATCGGGATGTGGTGGCTATCGGCCAGGTGACCGGTGACTACGAGTATCAAGCCGACCAACCTCCGGGATACCGGCACATCCGTCCCGTGAAGTGGCTGAGAACAGTCGAGAGAGCGGCGATTTCAGGAGACCTCCGCGACAGCATGGGCACCTTGCTCACCGTCAGTGAACTGAGCAGGCGCGATGCGGCGGAGCGTGTCAAGATGCTCGCCGAGAACGGCACCGACCCCGGGTACTCCGGGGCGATCGCGGCTCCCGACGATATCGATGCCCTCATTGCGGACGTGGATGCCGCGGGCTCGCGTCAGCTCTCGGTGCGAGACCTTCTCGGGCTCTGGGGATTCGGCCGACGAACAAGCGAAGCTCTCGAAGAAGTGGGTTCCACGTTGCAGCGGCACGGGCTCACTGTTCGGCCCGACTTCACGACCGTGCAGCTCGACAGCATCGTCACCGTGGTCGCGAGCGATCCCGAAGACACCGAGGCAACTTCGCCTGCGAGCGGAAGTGAAGCCGTCGAAGCGACCCCGCAGGACCTCACATGGCGGGTCGGAAACGTGCGCCAGCAGATGGACGTGGTGTCCGTGAAGCGCAGCGATTCGTTGCACCGGGCAATCGAGCTGATGGTGACAAAACGGCTGTCGCAGTTGCCGATTGTCGACGACCACCATCGGTTGCTCGGAGTCATTACCTGGGAAAGTATTGCCCACCGGTCCATCACTGGTGCAGGGGTCGAACTGTGGGACGCGCGGGCAGCTCAATTCCCGCCTGCGGCGCACAGCGAGCAAGAGTTGTTCAGCCGGATGGAGGACATCCGCAAGTTCGGCTTCGTCATCGTCGTCGACTCCGAGAACGTGGTCACCGGCATCGTGACCGCCGCCGACCTCGCCGACGAACTCGAAGCGAGGGTCACTCCGTTCATGGTGCTCGAGGAACTGGAACGCAGACTGCGGCACGCAATATATGGCATGTCACCGGATCTGCTGAAGTCGGTCGGCAAGAAGAAGGCCGAGAAACCCGAAGATCTCACCCTCGGCAACTACTCGTACCTGTTCGAGAATCCCGCCGTATGGAAGTGGCTGGGTTGGCCGTTCGAACAGGCAGGCATCGTCGAACGCCTCCGTGCGGTGGCCAGGTACCGGAACGAAATCGCCCACTGGAACATCGACGCTCCGGAGAACGAGCCGCAGAAGCTGGCTGACGCGAGAGAGCTGCTCGATCTCCTGAAGCTGGTTACCCCGGTGACCCGATGAAGATTACGCCGGACTCTCTCAAAGACGCCGCTCGGGAAATCAACAAGATAGCGGATGAATTCCAGGACTCGACCAAATTTCCTCCGTTGCGGACTGAAGAGCTGCAGAACGCAATGCGCTTCTCGCCGCTGGTGGACGCCGTGAACGGGGCGGACGCGGGCAGCAACACCGCGCAGACTACGCTCCGAAAAAGATATGTTTGGATGAGTCACCTTTTATTTACCACTGCGCGCACGTTCAACGACGTCGATACTGATTTGGCGAATAGTCTCAACAACATGGGAAGCATCAACGTATTCGGTCCCATGGATGGACAGTGACATGGCCGACGTGATATCGGTGACCCCGGCCGAAGTGATGTCGTGGACCATCTCGGAAATAGCAAGCTATAGTCAGCGTGCCGAGGCGGTCGAAAATTCCTTGAACGACATGGCTGATCGTGTACGGCGGAAGATCTACGATCTGGACTGGTCCGGTGCGGCTCGCGAGGCTGCGGCAGCTAGTGCCGACCGGGACTATACGCAGACAAAAAATGTCGCATATGCGTATGGCCGCCTGGCGGACGAGTGCAGCGGGCTACACAAGGATATCGAATATCCGGTCGGACAAGTTTCGACACTTGTGATGGCCTTGATGACCGACGGCTACGCAGTGTCCGAGCAGTGGACAGTTCGAACCAGCAGCGGCAACGAGGACGACCGGAGCCGCAATGATGAACTGACACTCCAGTCGCACGCTAGGAGCATATCGGCTGCTTTCGACACCCGGATTCCAAAAATCAAAGATGCCGCGAGTGATATCGGAATGCTGGCCCCCGCTTTGGCTTCATTGAATATGGAAGTGTCGGACGAGGAGCGGAAGGATATTGCTTCGTCCAAACCTGGTGCTGCAGAAGAGAAACCGTCGCACAACGATGCTTCGGAGTACAGCGTCAGTCCGACCGGCATTTCCTTGGTGAAAAGTCATGAGGGTGTAGAGCTCGAGGCGTATCAGGATACCGGTGGCGTCTGGACCATCGGGTACGGCCATACGGCCGGTGTGCAGCCTGGCGACCAGATCACGCAGGAGCAGGCCGAAAAGTATCTTCAGCAGGACCTGGCGTCGTCCGAAGCTGCGGTGCGAAATCTCGTGAAGGTGCCGATAACTCAAAATCAGTTCGATGCACTCGTGAGTTTTACATACAATGTGGGGCCGGGCGGGCTTGAAAATTCGGACGTGCTGGCGAGACTCAATGCTGGGGATACCGCTGGGGCGCAAGAAGCATTCTCGAAATTCACCTACGACTCACAAGGGAATCAGCAAAACGGGCTGGTGAGACGGCGTCAGGATGAAGCGAATCTCTTCGGCAAGCCGTAGTGTTCCCTCGATCCGGCGATGACATAGGGAGACAGATGCGAGCAGGGACTCTCCGGGCCGTTCGTTCGGTGGTAATGGTTGTGGCTGTCGGAATAGGCAGTGCATGCAGTGCTGCTGATGAAACCGGCGGCGCGCCGACTCACACGCCGACGGTCGCAGCCCCGTCGAATCAGAGCTGTACCAACAGCGCCCTGCACGCACATCTCGCGCCACCACCCGAGAAGGCCAGTCGGCAGGCGACGCAACAGATTCTGCTGACGAATGTTTCTACCGGCCATTGCCTGCTGACTGGTTTCCCCGACGTCAGCCTGATCGGGACGGCCCATCACCCTGATAGGGGCACAACGACCGAGCAGTATCGCTGGCCGCTGCAGCACGTGGCCGGCGAGGCGCCAACTGTGCCAGTGCCACCGAACGGTGAAGTCCGCGTTCCGATCGTGTACCTGGCCCCGCGCGAGGGTTCGGCGAGCCTTACGACGACAACCATCGAATTGACCCTTCCGGGTGCGGCGACACCGGTCGTCATTCCATGGGCGTCGAACGTCTCCCTCCAGGACGCGGCAACGCGCCCTGGTACCTACAGCGGAGCTTTCGAGGGCGTTCGCTGAGGTCAGTCCGCGTCAGGGCAAGCGCCTGGGAGAACTGCACACCACAGTTTCCGGAGTCAGCAGCAATCCGTCGTGCAACATCTCACCGTCGATATCGACCGTGTCGGCTGCGGCGGTGGGGGAAATGCCCAAGCAGAACGATACTGCGTAAGGCGGTCCCGACAGCGCGGCCAAATGCTCTGAAGCAGAAGGACCCTCGGGATGCTGGATGCTCAGCGGCAACGTGACATGGACAGTGTCGCGAAGTGTGGCTCCGGGCGCGATAGACGTCCCGAGCGGGGGAGGCAATGGGACAGATCTGGGGACAACGCAATTCGGCGATCTGTAGACGAAGGCACGCTGACTGATTTCCACGGCACCATCAGTACGGGGGATGACGTAATGTCGCTCGCGGGGCGAGCCGGAACCTATATCCTGTTGAATCCTGTTGACCGCGAAGACAGTGGTTGGGCGCTGATTGACCAGGGAGTAGCGGATCGTCAGCTCGGTGCGCGTGGCCTCGAGATCGACGGTGAACTCGAGTTGGTCGTCCCCCCGCGCAGGCGCAGGCTCGCACCAGTGCGCTTCGGATTCCTTCGTGGACGTCGCCTCGTGCGGTGGTGCCGACGGAATCGAAGTATGGCGTACCACTGAGTCAACCGGACTGTCGGCGCATCCTCCGATGGTCAGCGTCATCGCCCACGCAAGAGCCCCGCACCGACCCATGCGAACCGTCCGGCTACTTCGGCGGCGCATAGTGATCACGGCGCGCGATACCCAGCTCCTCTCGTAGCGCGTTCTCGGTCAACGCGTAGGGATGCTCGTCTTCGTCGGCCAGCTGTTCCGGCGTATCGGGGTTGTTGTCATGGTCGATTGTCAGACCGACCGCAATGCGTTCGCGCTCGAACATGCCTTTTCCGGTCGGTGAGTTCGCGTTCGGACGTTCGCGATCCACGGCGTCGTCTCCGGTATAGACCTCGGTGATCGGCCGCATCGTGCCGTGCGTTTCGTCGTAGGCGTGGGCCGCTTCATGGTAGAGCGTGGTAATCGGCGGATGGTGATCGAACGCAGCGCCTGCGTACTCGGACGAGACCTCGGAAAAGGTAGTTCCGCGCGGGTTGTAAACGATCGTCGAGGCAGAACCGGCCCCGGGCTTGCCATCGGCGCCCAGATCCGCGGCGCGAGGGTCTGTTGCCACGGCCGAGTCCTTTCCCGTTGCGCCTTCGACAATGTTGACGTTGTGCGGTGTTTCGCCGAGACCGGCGAGCATCTGCTGCCCTGTCGGAGACGAACGCATGAACTCCAGGTCTGCTCGAACCCGATCCTGGAATTCAGGAGATCCGGTCACGGTGACGTTGTCCGGGATGTCGGTGAGTACCACATTGACGACCTTGTTGTTGCCACCCTGCCCGGCATCGGACACCGAGTCCTCGCTGACCTGCGCGTAGATGGTGTCGTTGCCGCCTTCGTTGCCGACGGAATCGCCCCCGCCACCGGTGTAGACCTTGTCGTCGCCACCTCCCGACTGCAGCCGGTCGTTGCCGAGACCGCCCGACACCGTGTCGTTTCCGAATCCACCGAAGACAGTGTCATCGCCTGCGGAGCCTTCGAGGTAGTCGTTGCCGTTGCCACCGAACATCGTGTCGTTTCCGTCGCCGCCGTAGACGACGTCGTCGCCGGTGCCGCCGCCCAGTATGTCGTCGCCCCCGGCTCCGTTGATGTAGTCCTTTCCGCCGCCACCTTGGATCTTGTCGTTCCCCGCTCCACCCTCGAGCTTCAATCCGACCTGGGTGCCCGGGTCGACATTGATGGTGTCATTTCCACCCTCAGTGAAGATCGTGATGTTCTGCGCCTGCTGGCCTTCGTATTCGTACTTCTGTCCGTTGACGGTGACGGTGACGACGTGGGTCTGAGGGTCTTCGTGAACCTCGACCTTGTCGTCGCCTTCGCCTGTCTTGATCACCACGGCTTTGTCTGTCGTCACGACGTCGGGTTGTCCTGCAGGAGCGAGGCCACCGCCCAGTTCTGTTGCCGCAGTCTGAAGGGCGCTGGCCGTCAGCTGGTCGCCGGCCTGCGCTTCGGAGACGATGGTCGCCACCGAGGTGACGATTTCCGCTCGCACGGTGGTGCGTCGCGCGCGTTCGGCATCGGTCAGGTCGGTGTCGCGCCCATCGCGCTGCCAGATGTCGCTCACGGAGCCATCCGCGGCGACCTCGAAACCTTCTGTGGCGGCCCAGGTTTCGGCATCGCGTGCGCAGGTTCGCAGTCGATCCATCGTGTCGGCGCGGTCGATCGCCACCTGTCTGAGGGGCTCGACGATTCCGGCGATTCGACTGAGCTCTGTCTTCGATTTCAGCAGACTCTGCTGCGCCGCTTCTTTCGCCGCACCCGTCCAGCCGGCCAGCGCGGACGACCTCGAGATATAGCCTTCGAGATCACGCACCGACGTACAGCGGTGCGACAGTGCGCGCGCCGCACCGACGAGCTTCTCGGAATCCCACGAAACCACGTCCGACCAGCTCAGAGCCATTACGCCTCCCGCTGGCTCGTGAGGGCCGCGGCAGTCGCTCCATCGACGGACTCAGCGCCTCGACAGTCTTGGTGACAGCGTCGGCACAGTCGCTCAATGCGGTCAGCACCGCGGTGCCGACCTTGTCGAATGTAGCCTTGCGATCGTTACCCGAATGCGCAGTTGGCACATTGTTCGTCATCGCTCGAAGAGCGAGCCCCTCGCTCGGATCCCGAGTTGTTGGATTGAAGCAACTTCGATCGAGAAGTTCAGGCCTTCAGCTACCCGGAGGGTCGTTGCTGGCGCGTAGGCCGTTGAGCGTTTGATCTGCTGTGAACATGATCATCGGTAATCGTTGGAGATGAGGTTGGGCCTCTACACCGCCCCGGCGCATGTGATCGAGTAGGCGGACGGAGAGGTACGGCAGGAGTTCGCCGTGACGTACCTCGGGCGGCTTGTCGGTGGCGAAATTGCCGTGAGTAGCGAATCCACCGAAGTTCGGTTTGTCAGCGCAAATGAACTAGTCAGCCTGTCGATGAACCAGAGCGTCCGGCTGAGGATCGAACATTTCAAGGAACGCCGAGCAGAACCGTACCTGGGTTGACAATACCGAGGGCCGTCAGGTGATGATGGCGCAAATGCGGTCAATTTTCTGGTCGGCTGTTAGAGGATAGTCGAGCTAGAGACAATGATTTGCTCGGCGAGTAGGCGCATTAAGGCAACCTCTTGTATCAACTGTTTGTCATGGGAAAATGGAATGAAGCGTGCCTTGGCGCCATCCTTGCTATGCACTAGAGCGTTGCGTGTCTTGTATATTCGCTTTGATAAGGCTAGATAAACAGACGCGCGGTCTGCATGGCTGAGATCGACGATATCTCCGTCGCAGAATCCCACTTTTTCCTGCCGGAAGAAGTTTACAAGCCCTGGCTCGAAGGCTTCCAGGTCGTCAGCAAGGGACTCGATATCGACGTGCCGCTCAAGTGTCAACCTCAGTGCTACTAGCTCGCTAATGACATGCTCGTCATTCCTAACTTGGATGGCACGTGTAACTGTGCGGATGACTTTCTCTACGTCCTTTGTTCGCTTGAAGGAAAATCCAGGGCTAGTTATTTGCTTCTGTAGTTTAGCTACCAGATCTTCATGATACACTGACTCAAACCAGTGCTCCGCTACATGGTAATAGGATAAGTATTCTAGCATCGGGCTTTCGGCGGAGACGCCTAACTGATAGTGATGTACGAGATCTGGAATGTACTCACGTCGTGGGGCATCCATATCTTCGGGATCGGAACGTCGTAGACGGGAGATGCGGGCTGGTCTAACCAGTTCTTCGATATAGCGCTCTTGTGTAATGGCTACATCAAGATTGTAGCCAACGCTAAATAGGAACGCATCGACAAGTCGCTGCCATTTGTCAGCCGGTACGATCGTTTGGGATTCTATACGTAAAGTGCGCAGATTCAGGTATCTCACGAGAACTTCTACGGCGTCGCCGATGGGTTCATCGGGCCGGGACATGCGCTCAATATAGTAGCCAATCGGCACGGCCCCACGTAATCTGCGGAGATCTGTACCTGGTGGTATGTTCAGTAACAGAAATAAAGCGTACGAGGAGGTTGCAGCCCCTATCGTATAGGATCGTCCCCCTTGGGGGTCGGAAACGCACATCCCTCTCCCGTTGCGCAGCACAGCGCGGTTCGCAAATCCTGAATCTCTCCTCAGGAGGACTTCAAAACTTCTGCCTAGTGCCACGGACGTCTCTTCGATGATTCTATAGCCGTTTACGTCTTCTAGGATTTCCGCCAGCTTTTCATGAGTTAGAGAAAGGGTAATCTCGCGACTCGATAATAGAAACTTGTACCCTTCCTCATCTACTTCTACTTTCGACCGAAGCAGTGTAGAGATCAGTGTGACTGCAGTGTCGATGTCAGCGGTGGCTCGCACTAGAATTCCTTAACACGATTGTGAACTGGTTTCATGATCATCTTGTGAGTCGCGCCGTTGGGGTTCAGGAGTCTCAGGAGTCGTGGGTGCGGGCGAGGCGGGTGAAATGTTCGTGGGCGAGGAGCATGTCGCGCTCGCGGTCTACGCCGGCGAACGGCTCGACGTAGGTGATGCCGTCGACTGTCAGGTCTGACGAGGGGAGGGAACCCTTCTTGCGGTATTCGGAGGCTAGTTTGGTGGGGAGTTGGCGGCCGTTGGCGTCGTAGAGGGCTTCGCGTTCGTATTTTTGGAGGACGGGGAATTGCGAGCGGTAGATGGTTAGGAGTTCTACGGCGGTGATGTTGAGCATTACGGCGACGATGGCGTCGATTTCGATTAGGGCTTGGCGGCGGTCCGCTGCGGTCCGATACGGGATGTGGCGGTCCCACTCCGAAGGCAAGATACCGACATTTGGGTCCCTCGGGTAGCCTGGATCTATATCTGGAACCCATGAGTTGGATTGCCATGTGGAACTGTGCAGCTCGTTCCACAAAGGCTGATAAGCGTCAGTGACGCAGTTCAATCTTAGTGCTCTGAGGATGAGGTTTGTCTCAAGGATGTGCCCTCGTATGTGTGGAATCCGAGCCAGAGTTGATGCGTTGATATGGCCATTGGTTGCCACTTTTATCAGGAAATCGCTGACAATTGATGCTGAGATCCCTGCGGCCACGGCGAGGTCATCAGTGGCCATCTTTGCCGAGTATACTGTTAGCACGTGCTGCGGGCCGGGGGGAATGATTGCAGAATGCAGGGTCCGGACCGTTGCGGTATCCGCCATCTCTCGCCATGCCAGCCGGAAATTGACAGTACTTGGCTCGCCGTCCCATTGTGAATAATTGGCCAAGTATTCCTTAATCGGTATCGCGCGTTGATAGTTTGTGCGCGGAATGAAGTTGGAAGAAATCGCTGTGAGATCGATGTCGCTGTAGTCCTGCTGATTCATTGCCCGAGCGTTTACCTGCTTAAACAGTGGATTTGCAACACTTATGTGCGGTCCCTGGTAGATAACATCTTGCCAGTTTGTTGGAGTGCTGGGCCGTGACTCGAAGTATCCATTTTTGCGGTCATTAGTTTCATTCCACCCCGGAGTCCAGCTGAAGTTGGTCGATGCGAGTCGAGGTGCCGCGGCGAGTTTGTCGAGTACGGCCGCGCATGCCTCGTTTACTGGATAGAGCATCCGTGACTCTATTTGCGGCGTTCCGGGCTCATCTATCAACGCTGACCACCGAGACAGGACTGTGTCGTCTACGCGAACGATGCGCTTCGAGTGGGGTCGGGTATCCCAATTGTCATTATTGTCGCGCACGCCAGGTTGGTCGCCCAGCCCGTCGTGAACAAGCGATCTTTCAATGACGCTTGGATGGTATAGCCAACTAGCCTGTAGGAAATTTACGCGCCTTTGCGGTTGGCCATACACATGCACACCGAAGTCGCGCTTGTCGCTGATCTCGCGAAAAATATACATATTATTCTTGAAGGCCCAGTGTCTGCGAAGCATACGGTAGGTGCTGGTGCGCAATGTTCGCGCCTTTACTTCGGTAAAATGACTGTCTGGATGGATTAGGGAAATTATTCCGTGTGGAGACAACGCGCGCGAAGTTTGATCAATGAAGCAGCGGTACAGGTCAGGACGTAGCCCCGTCAGGACGGGGTGAAGTGTGTCAGAGGTGAGAGCTGCGGTTAGGCCTGACTGCGCCGCTCGTTCAACTAGCAGGTTCGATCGGACTTCCATATCGGAAAGCGCCATCTCGAGTCTCTCCCGACGAACCGTCTCAGATAGGGCTCGTTGATCGAGCATCCACCACGGGTCGAACTCGGCAAGGATGCTTGATTCGTCCCAATCCGGTCGCACCCATGGCGGATTACCCACCTGCAAGTCAAATCCGCCGCGTGCGAAGACAGGAGCGAAGTCGATTTCCCAGTGATGGAACCCTTGCGCACGGGCGATCCTGGAAGCGATGTTCAGCCAAGGGAATTCAGCGGCCGCAGTTTCGGCGGACTGGGCTTGGGCGAAGACCCGGTCGTTGTCTTCCGCGATGTCGAGTTCGGACCAGTCTAGGTCGGAAGCGAAGCTGGTTTGGCCGTACTTTTCGAACTTGCCTGCCTTGGCGGCGGTGCCGAGGATCGCTTCGAGGCCACCGACCCATTGGTCCCAGTCCGGTGCCGTGATGTGTCCGGTGACTGGCCACGACCACAGAGAACACCAGGCGTCCATTACGCGGCGCAAGCGCTGGTACGAGCCGTTCTCGTCGTTGAGTACCGCTTCGATCTGTTCGCGGGTGACCGCTGGGACATGGTCGGTGGGCTCACTGCGCCACAGGCGCAGGTCACGGCGGACTTCGGACTCGGCGATGGTAAGGCGGCGGAGGGTGAAGTCCCACAGGGTTTCCACGCGTTGGGCGAGGGAGACCAGGCGTTTGGTGATGTCTTTGGAGGGGGACTTGCGGATTTCGTTGCGCCATAGGCGGAGTTGTTCGCGCTTCTCGGGGGCGTAGGTCTTGGCTTCGGCGGTGTCGACGACGGCGCCCCAGCCTTCGGCGGGGAGGAGGAAGTGGTGGATTCCCGCGCCGATTTCGGTGCCGAGGGGGACGTCCTTCGGGACTGTTTTGAGCCAGGCCTTCTTAGCGAGGTCGCTGGGGGCGTAGACGGCTCGGCGGGCGCCGATCAGGGAGTTTCCTCGGCGGAGGTGGAGGCCGAACCAGGGGGCTTGGAGGCCGGCGACCATGGTGTCGAGCCAGAGGGAGATTTCGGCTAGTTCTACGGCGGTGGCGTTGAGGTCGACGCCGTAGACCTGGTGGAGGGCGATGTGGGCCTTCACCTTTTGGAGTTCGAAGGTGTATTGGTCGGCGTCGATGAGTTCGCCGAGGTCTTCTTGTTTGCGCTTGAGGTATTCGGCGGCGAGTTGGCGGACTGCTTCGATGGCGAAGGCGCCGGAGCCGAGGGCGGGTTCGCAGATGGTGAGGGAGAGGATTTCTTCGGGGGTGGTGCGGTGGTCGTCTTGGTCGAGGAGTTCCTCTAGGGCCTGGGAGACGACGAATTTCGTCAGGACTTCGGGGGTGTAGTACGAGGCTGACTGTTGGCGTTCGCGGCCGGCGAGGCGGAAGACGAAGGTGCCCTTGGGGTGGAGTACGGGCTTGAGTTCGCCGGTGATGGGGTCTTCGGTGCGGACGAAGTCGGATTCGGAGAGGTGGTCGGCGCGGTGAACCGGGACGACCCAGGAGCCCTTTTCGGGGTTGCCGTCCTTGGCTACTTCGTAGAGGTCTTCCTCGGCGAAGAAGCCGGTGTAGGACATCAGGCCTTCGTAAACCGCGCCGAGCTGGTTGATGCCGAGTTCGGCGTAGCTGATGAAGCCGCGGTCACCGCCCTTGCGGGTCTTGCTCTCCTTGGTGAGGAGGAGGTGGGCCAAGACCTGCTGGGTCGCTTCGTTGCCGAGGCCGACTTCGTCGATGAGGGCGGTTGCCTTGGGGGAGAACAGGTCTGCGCGCAGCGGGTTGAACTCGAGACCGGGAGCCGGGTCGTCGGTGACGTTCTCCCGAACGGCAGGCTTGTGGCCCTGGTCGACGAGGTCGAAGAGCTTCTTCAGCGAGTCGTACAGATGTGTGCCGGTGCGGGCGTGGTGGGAGACCAACTCGGTGAGGGTGAGTTCGCGGAGGCGGTCCAGGCCGTAACCCTCCTCGTACTCGGCGGCGCCGGTGGGCAGCACCTGCATCTCCGGCGACGCCTCGGCGTAGAGCAGGAACAGGATTCGGTACAGGAAGCGCAGGGAGTGTTTGGCGAGGTCGTTGCCGTCGATGCCGTCCATCGTGAGGCCCTTGTTGCGGCGGCGGCGCACGACCTCGTTGGCGATGATTTCGATGGACAGGCGGATGCCTTCGCGCAGGTCCTTGGAGACGCCGACGGTGTGTTTCACCGAGTCTTCGAGGACGCTGGTCCACCAGATGTTGCCGTCGGCGTCGGGGCGGAGGGATTGGTGGCCGAAGATGGCTGCGGCGCGGTCGATTTCGCCGCCGCGGGCGTCGTGACGGCGTTCGGCGACGACCAGCAGGTCCATGGCGAGGTAGCGGCCTTCGGCCCAGCGTTCGGCTTCGGCGAGCAGGAGCCAGCGGCCGGCCTGGACGACGATGAAGGCGGGTGGGGTGTTGGAGCGGAAGGCGGCCGACACTGTCTTGGAGGCCGATTCGAGGGGTTTTCCGTCTTCGGTAGCGGTGGTGATCAGGGTGCCGGTGCCGAGGAAGTCTTCGATCGATTCGACGGGGTTTGCTTGCAGGAACAGCACATTGGGGGTGCCTGCGAGTTGGGCGTCGGGAATCAGCAGTTCCGATCCGGCGCGTTCGGCGGTGAAGGGGGTGAGTTCGCCGTCGAAGCCGAAGGCGGCGCGCACCTGGGCGTGCGCCTTCGGGGCGGCTTCGGGGTTCTCTGCCAGAGCGCCCAGGGCGGTGTGCAGTTCACCGGCGCTGGACAGCAGGGAGCTGCGGACTGTTTTGCGGCCCTCTTTGGCCTCGGCGTCCCAGCCTTTGCGCAGCTCCATCACCTTGCCGTGGAACGACTCCTTCACCGAATCGGTGGTGAAGTAGTGCTCGCTGATCCAGTCCTCGCCGACGACGATGGAATCGAAAGAGGCCATGATTACTGGTCCTTGTCTGCGACGATCACCAGCAGCGGACGCACCAGCTGCTGGGTGGGGGCAAGGGATTCGGCGAGGCGTTGTTCCTCGGCGATGCGGCGGGCGTAGGTGTCGACCTTCTTCTTCTGGGTGCCGAACAGTTCGAGTTGTTCGGCGCCGGAATACCAGCGGTCGGCGCGCTGCCGCCACTGCGCGAGGCGCTCGTTGGCGGAGCGTTCCTGGTGGTCGAGGACGAGCTTCATCGACTGAGTGGCCTTGTCGACCGCGATGGGGATCAGCTGCTGGAAACGATCCGGATCGGGGATCGGACCGGGGTTGGCGGTGTTCGGCTTCAAACCGGTCTCGGTGAGGAGGAAATCGAGGCTCTCCAGCGGGCTGGGGATCGCGAAGTTCGGGCGTTCGGGGTCAGGGAACTCGACGGTGGAGAACACTCGGGACACGAGCTGGCCGCGGCGGTTCATCAGGGTGCCCATCAGCACTACGGTGACGGCATCGACCTTGCCGCGGATGGCGAAGATCTGATTGCGGCCGAGCGCCGATAGGGCGCGGTCGCTGGCCCAGTCGAGGATCGGGTGCAGCGGGCCGAGGTAGTGGGCCTCGGGCCAGGTCGTGCCGTTGATGCCTTTGCCCTGGCGGGCGGCGCGCAGCTGGGCATCGCCGACCTGGGTGGAGGTGGCGAGCTTTAGGCGCTTGTCGATCTGGCCCTTGTCGCGATAGTTCTGTGGGAGCTGGGACAGGCGTTGACGCAGGTCCTTGGGCGGGATCAGTTCGGCGATCCCGTGATTGGCGTGCACGGACCAGCCGACCCCACCCTTGGCGGGCTCCGCGTGGGGAACATCCTCGAAGGCGGCGCGCAGTGCCTCGTCGAGGTAGCTCACGTCGTCGGGGTAGAGGCTCTGACGGGGGAGTTCGGGGAACGCCGGGGTGAAGTCGGTGTCGAGCTGGGCGAAGAAGGAATCGAAATCGTCGCCGTCGAGGACATCGTCAATGGTGCGGACCTCGGCGTCGAGTTCGGCCTTGCCCGCGAGCACATCACGGATTGCCGATTCTTCTTCGGTCACACTGTGTTTGCCCATCAGGGACGCCACATCGCCGAGCGTGGTGTGGGCCTGGTTTTCGCGTTCCAGCAGGCGTGACAGGACGCGCAGGTCGCCGGAGAATTCGGGATCGGAGGGCTCGAGGATCAGGGAGGAGATGACCGGCGGGTACTTCTGGCCGTATCGGTCGACGCGGCCGTTGCGCTGTTCGATGCGGATCAGCGACCACGGGATGTCGTAGTGGATCAGGTGGTGGCACTGGGCATGCAGGTTCACGCCCTCCGATGCGACGTCGCCGGTGACGAGAACCCGGATCGGGGAGGTCTCCAGTTTGAAGCTCTCCACGATCTCCTGCTGCTCCACATCCGAGAGACCGCCGTGCAGCATCGCGATACTCTCCCGCTTCAAACCCAGTGCAGCGGGCAGGGATTCGGTCAACCACTTCAAGGTGGCGACCCGTTCGGCGAACACGACGGCGCGCATCGACGACTTCGGCCCGACGCCGATTTCACGCAGACGATCCACCAAAGCGGCTTGCTTGCCGGCGGATTCGGTGAACGCCTTGTCATTGAGGTCTGCGAGGTTGTCCAGCGCGGCCAGCTCGACGCGCTGCTCCGGGGTGCCGTCGCGTAGTTTGTCGCGGCGCTGGTTGATCGACTCGCGCAACGCGGCCGGCGAGGACAGGAAGGCTTTGGCCAGTGTCCAGGGGAACAGGCCTTTGGTCTCGCCGGAGTACGGGCTGCCGTTTTCGGGATGCAACCAGACCTGCGAAAGTTCACGGGCGACAGCGTCTTCGGCGGGTGACGGACTGACGAGCTTGTGTACCGGCTCGGCGCGTTCGGCCCAGTCGCTGCCGACCTCCGCGGCAACCTCGTCGTGGTGACGATGGCGGCGGATCAGCAGGTTCTGCACGTCCTCTTTGGTAAACGAACCGTCGGCGGCGACCGCGGTGGGATCGAGCAGCCGCAACAACTCGGCGAAGGACTCTTCGCGACCGTTGTGCGGGGTCGCCGATGCGAGGATCAGGGCCTCGGTGTTGGGGGCGAGGACACGGGCCAGCTCGTTGTTCTGGGTGCCGACATTGGTGAGGTTGTGCGACTCATCGATGACCACCGCATCCCAATGCTGGCGAGCCAGATGGGCCTTGTAGCGCGGGCTCTTGAGGGTATCGATCGAGATGATCGCCCGCTTGTAATAAGTGAACGGGTTGCGGGTCGCGGGCAGCTTCTGGCGGACCTTCTGGATACCGGTCGAGTCCAACCGCACGAACGGCAGGGCGAAACGGCACCACAGTTCGTGCTGCATCTGCTCGAGCACGTGCTTGGGGGTGACGATCAGGATGCGCTCCCCGCGCCCACGTCGAACTAGCTCGGACAGGATCATGCCGATCTCGAGGGTCTTGCCGAGACCGACCGCGTCGGCGAGCAGGATGCGCGGCCGGATGTGCTGGGGGTCAAGGGCTTTGGCGACCGCTGCGCGCTGGTAGCCGAGGGAATCGGCGAGCATGCGGGTGGAGACGGTGAGGGTTTGGTCGCCGTAGGGGAACGGGGTTTTGCGCAGCAGGGCCTCGAGCCAGAGGCGGGAATCGCGGTAGCCGGACGAGCCGTCGGCGATCACACGCGCTTTCGCCGGATCCAGGACCTCGATGTCGTCGAGACTGTCGTAGAACGTGGCCGTGGTGTCGGCTACGAGCTCCGACAGGCCGCGCACGCGCAGCAGCCAACCGTCGGAGCCCTGCTCGGCGGAGGTCACCAACCACTCCTCGTCGCGCACCACGACGATCGAACCGGGGGCGACGTTGAGCGGGCGAGGCTCGACGGTGGTCATCAGGGGTACTCCTGGTGGGTCGACGGTAGAACGGTCCAATTTAGTACCCATTTGGGAGCAATTCGCCGTTCTGCATGTTTAGGGTCGAGGCTTCTGGGATCTCGCTGGTCACAGCGGTGGTGTTACTTACGGTAGGTGGAAGTGAAAACAATGTCAACCGATAATTCGGTTATCATTCGTGCATTCATCCGGGTGGTGACGCTATCTGCTGCCGTGCCCGGCGCTGCTACCGTTGTGCAACCAGAGGAGGGGAGCGATCGGTGGTAGAAGACTCGGCCAGCGCGCCGACCGAGCCGGGCGACGACTCCTATGTCGTGCTCCGCGCCGATGTCGTTGCATTCTCGGCGCCCCGGATTCCTGTACTCGAGGCCGAGGACCGGGCGCTGCCGACCGTGACCATCGGGGAACTCGTCGGAGCCGGCACGGTGGAAGTACTCGAATCGCCACCCACACTCCTCCCCCTCGGCACCGGGGCTCCGATGCTGAGCGCCAAGGATATTCGGATCGATAGGTCCCCGTCCAAGTCGGCGGACGCCGCAGTTCCCGGCGCGGTGACGACGCGGCCGGGCGACGTGGTCGTGGTGAGCGGTGGCGGTCCGACTGTGGTGCGGGTGTGCACGGTGTCCGCACTGCTCGCACCACGCGTGGTGCTCATCCGTGCGAACTGTGCGGTGGTCGACAGCTGGTTCCTGGCCGGAGTGCTGCAGGCCGCGATCGACAGCGTCACCGGAAAGGTCCCGGATCTGTTCGCCGTGGAGTTTCCGCGGATGCCCCTTGCCGAGCAGCGGCGGGCAGGTGAGGCGGTCGGCCAGCTGATGGAGCTCGAAAACATCTGGCGCCGGCAACGCGCTGCCGTCGAGCAATTGGTTCGGCAGGGCATCGCAGGACTTTCCAGCGGCCGGTTGTCGCCGGGGCCGGTGGCATGACACCACATATCGTCGCCGGGCGGTACGAGCTGATCGAAATCATCGGTCGCGGCGGCATGGGGCAGGTGTACCGAGGTTTCGACCGGCAGCTCAAGCGGCGGATCGCGGTGAAGTTCATCCATCCCGGACTCGCCGAGAGCGAGGAATGGGAACGGCGGTTCGTCCGGGAAGCCGAGCTGATGGCCCAGATGAGTCATCCCGGGATGCCCGCTGTATTCGACGCAGGCATCGACCCCGGGCCGCCGGAGCGGCCGTTCCTGATCATGGAATACATCGACGGGGTCACGCTCGACCACATCCTGGCGTCCCGAGGTCGGCTTTCGGTGGGCGCGGTGGCATCCATCGCCGCACAGACCGCTGCTGTCTTAGCAGAAGCGCACGGGCACAGCATCTTTCATCGGGACCTCAAGCCGTCGAACCTTATGCTCTGCCCCGACGGCACGGTCAAAGTGCTCGACTTCGGTATCGCTATCGCACTCGGCAGCGATCAGCCGAGGCTGACGCGCACCGGATCGGGGATCGGCACTCCCGAGTACATGGCGCCGGAGCAGGTTCGCAACAAAGCTGTTGTGCCACAAACAGATCTATATGCACTCGGCCTGGTGATGTACGAACTGCTCACCGGGCAGCGGGCGATGCTCGGATCCTCGGAAATCGACACGATGATCAATCAGATCAATGCGGAACCGCCTGTGGTGAGCCAGGTTCGTGCTGACGTACCCGAGGAGCTGAGTGTGCTGATCACGAGCATGCTCGCGAAAGACCACACCCACCGTCCGCCGGATGCGACCACGGTGTACACGGTGGTGATGCGGTACGTGGGTGCCGTGGACGGGCTGCACGACAATCCGCAGCCGAACAGCCCGACCCGGTTGTACGCCACCGCGGTCGGGGCATCCGCCTCGACGAGAACGGCAGTGACGCAACATCATCCGTCTTCACGCGTCCCAGTCGCGGCAGACTTCACTCGCGGCGACCTCGAGCGCGCGGTTCGGCAGGCTCGCGATCTCGCCGACGAATCACGCTATGTGCCGGCTATCGGTCAACTGAACACCGTGCTCGGAGTCGCGGTGCCACAGCTGGGCGCAAGAGACGCCGATGTCGTCGATGCTCGGGTTCGGCTGGCCGACTTGTGCATGGAGGCAGCGGATTACAAGCAGGCCATCGCGCACTACAGCGAGTTGATCGACGACCTCACCGCCGAACGGGGGCCGTACGACGACCAGGTGATGTTCTGTCAGCGGCAGATGGCCAATTGTCAGGTACACAATGGGCAGGTGCGCGCAGCACTAACTCGTCTGCGGCGGTTGCACGAACAGCTGGCCGCCTGGCACGGGGACGACGATCCGAGAGTCGGCCAATTGGCTGAGATGATCGCTCAGATTCGCGCGGGTTCTCGGTAATCCGGGACCTCACCCCAGGCGATCACGGTTCGTTCGGTCCCAGATTATGACGAGCTGGTCCCTGGCCCGGGTCGCCGCAACATACAGCAGCGCCTGCTCACGCCGTCGCTCGTCAGCTGAAACCGCCTCGGCCGCAGTGCTTGTCGATGCGGAGCCCAGAGGATTCTCCGGATCGATGCCGACCAGGATCACATGGGTGAATTCGTGGCCCTTCGCACCGTGCATCGTCAACACCGACACAGACGGTTTCGCACCAGAAGGCTCGGCCACCTCGTCGACCGCGATGCCGTGCGAGTGCAGATGTGAGCGGATCCGCTTACCGGCGCCATGCTTTCTGGTGAGCACTGCGACCGATATCGCCGATGTGCTTGTGGACAGCCAGCTTTCGACAGTCGAGGCGACGCGGCCCAATACCGATTCGACGCCTTCTTCGGGCAGGAGCTCGGGTTGCGGGCCGAGCCGCGATGATCGGTATCCCGCGTCCGCTTCCACCGCGCCTTCCAAGTCGTGGAAGGTGGCCTCGGCGAGGAAACGCAGGGCGAAGTCGAGGTTCTGGGCCGTAGTTCGATAGTTCAGCGTGAGGCGACGCGACCGGCCCTTGATCGTCACATTGTGATGGGCGAGTGTAATGCCCTCGCTGTAGACGCGCTGGTGGGGATCTTCGGCGATGAACAGGTCATTCGGGCCTTCGTCCGCCAGGCAACGGAGGAACCGCCAATGAACCGCGTGCAGGTCCTGACCTTCATCGACCAGAACGTGGTCGGCTACGGCCGGAACCTGCGCTTCCGCGTCGCATTGCAAGACCTCGGTGGCTACCGCAGCGACCTCCGGGAACGTGTAACGACCGAGGTTCATGCAGAAATCGCGATGCTCGGCGAAGACCTTCCACAGGTCCTTCTTGTCCCTGCGGCTCAACCGAACGCCCCGGCCGCGCCGGTCGACCGTGGCATAGTCCTCGAACCTGCGCAGCCGCCGTGCCAGAACGACGTTGACGTATTCGCTCTCGAGAAACGACTCGGCCGTCAGATGTTCCGGAAGGCCGTGCGACACCCGGGCGAGAGTGCGCCGCCACACCTCGGTGCCCTTCCATCGTGGCCTGTCGGTTCGGAATCGACTGTGCCCGAGGACATTTTCCGATGCCGTCTGCAGCATGCCCGAGTTCTCGACGACCGCAACGGCCAGACTGTCCACGCTTGCGACATGAATTCCCGGCTCACCCAGCCGCTCCGCGATAGTGATTCCGGGGGCGAGTGTCTCGAGGTTGCTGCGGAGCACGCGGGCCAGCACGCTGTTGAACGTGGTAAGCAGAATCCGCGCGCCGGGGTGACGGTTGGCGAGATTTCTCGCTCGATGCACCAGGATCACCGACTTCCCCGTGCCCGACCCGCCGGTGACCCGAAACGAACCACGAAGGTCCTGTTCGGCGTAACGACGCTGTTCGGGGTGCAGGAACGTGCGCCACGCGGCGATGTCTCCGGTTTCGATCACCCGTTGGAGTTCGGCCGAGTCCTCCGCATAGGTGAATCGCAGCTTCGACGCCGGGTGGGCGAGCGCCGCGATTATCCGGCGGTCTTCGTCGCCCTCCTGCTCGGAGGGGGCGGCGCCGAGCCGGTAGTTCTCCCGAATCCGATCGAGGTCGACGCCGACCATCAGGTCGAGTAGCGCGTTACCCTGCCAGCCGATGGTCGCTGAGATCTGTTCGGCGAACCGGATGAACTCGTCGCGGTCGGTGATGCGATAGGCCTGCTCTGCCACATCGCGATCGATTCCGAGGCGCTCGGCGAGCTCTGACGGACCGACGCCAGGCACCGCGAGCACCGGCCGCCGCGGTCGGACCGAGCCGACCGGTGGTTCGTTCTCGACTGCTGAACGTCCGATGATGCCCTCGAGGACACCGGAGACCGGATTGATACGCAGTACGGCCTGTTCGGCGAACGCGACTGCTTCGGCCGTGCGCCACGTGCCCATGTAGATGTAAGTGGTCTCGCCACGGTCGGGAATCACCTGGAACAGAACGGCGCGGTGCCGCCGGTCGACATAGCCAGTTCGGATGCGGGTGTCCACCGCGCCCGGCACCGTCTGCACCGCCGCACGACCCTGGCCGTCGTCCTGCAGCAGCGCGAGCAGGTCGAACACTCGCCGCCGGATCTGCGGTTCCAGGCGGGGCCGGACAGCTGTCGACGCGAGGACGAGCTGGGCCATTACGCGTGGACCTGCCACGGCAGGACGTCGCTGATCGTGTCGATCAGGGCAGCGATCTGATCGGGGAACTCCTCCGCCCACACCGCCAGGAATGCCTGCGCCACATCGTGTCCCGACAGGAAGTCGAGATCATCCCCGATCTGCTGCCAGATGAGGTGAATGTCGTGGTTGGTCAGGCTGCGCTGCCGGATCACCGAGGTGACGCGCTTCTGGTCGGCCAGCGGCAGGCGCAACGACCTGGTCAGCTTCGCCGCCAGCGCGTCGAGGCGGCCGAAGACATCCATGAAAATCGTGGCTTCCGGGTCGGACGAGCCCGGCAGGATGTGGATGCGCCGCTCGGGATCGGCGTCGTCCGACCTGTCACCGTCGAGGAAGCACACCGCGGGCTGCCGTGTAGTCGGCACCGAATTATGGTGCAGCGTGGTTTGTTTCGCGGTGCCCGCCCCGTTCATCGCATGGATCTGGATCGTGGATATCTCGATGCCGCCGTGCATACGCAGAGCCATGGCGACAAGGCTCACCGCGAACTCGTCCTCGACGAAGATCACCAGACGCGCGTCGACCTGCCCCGTGATCGCACGCAGCGCGCGTACGTCGAGTTTGCCCTGAATAACCGTGTCGCCGAGGGCCGCCCAGATCGCCTCCGGGGGTAGCGGTGCGAGTGCGTCGTTGGAGTGCGTGGTGAAAACCACCTGACACTTCTTACGGCCCGCCACCCCGATCAAGTATTCGACCATTCGCTGGGTCGCGACGGGGTGCAGGCCGTTCTCGATCTCCTCGATGAGAATCAAACTCTGCTCATCGGCAGCTTCGACTTCGGCGATGATACGGATGACGCTGGCCTCCCCCGCACCGAAGTGGAACTCGGAGTATCCGTCGCCACGGGCCGTGACCCCGGAGAACATGCTGAGTTTGTCGGTGGCGTCGAGATAGAGCTGCCGGAATCCGGACAGCGGTTTGCCGAGTACCTTCTCGGCCTCGGCGGCCACCTGCTGAGGAAGCTGGATCTCGCGAAAGGCCTCGTAGGTGCCGCTGATGGCGCGGCGAAGATTCTGCCGTTCGTTGGCGGGCACGGTTCGCTCGACACCGAAGATGAGGACAGCTCGGTCTACTGCCGAACGATTCCACTTCAGCCGCTTGAAGCTAGCGGTCCGAAGGATGGGCGCGCGTTTGTTCAGCGCCCGCTCGATCAGCTGGTATTCGATCGACCAATTTTGCATGCTGTCGTCGTACGTGCCGCTCTTGGCGAAGAACCGGCCCGGCGGTACAGAGCTGTAGGGCAGTGCCGCCGCGCCCAGTACGGTCGACTTGCCGCCGCCGTTCGGACCGACCACGGCGGTCACCGGGAAGTCGAAACTCACCTCGACGTCGACGAAACCGCGCACCCTGGTGAGGGTCAATCGACGCAGATACTGGCGGTAGTTCTCCTTGACCACCTTGGCAGCGAGATCCCGGATCTCTCCGGCTCGGATCTCGCTGCGATATCCGGTGGACGTGTTCATCCCCATGACCCACCCCGATTTCGTATCTCGGCTGAATCCCGCCCGAACCCCATCAAGATCGTATCGTAGCGTACAGAGAAGCGAGAATCGCTCTGCTGCAGAGCTTTTCAGGGAACTTCGACATAGGGGAAATGCGGCGCTCAGTCGGTGAGGTACGCAACCCAGAGGTAGTCACGTGGTCGGCTGACGGCTACCAGCATCTGTCTCGCCAGGAGCTCCGCTCGATCGCGCGCTCCGCCGGTCAGTTGGGTGATATCGCTCGCAGGCTCGTCGGTGATGTGGAATACCGCTGCGAAATCCATGCCCTTCGCGCGATGCACCGTACCCACTTTGACCGGGTCTACCTGGGTCCCGTCGTAACGCTCCAATGAGATCGTCTCGAAACCGGCATTGCGCAACACGCGCTGGGAGCGGTCGACATCGCGGTGTGAGTTGACGATGACGGCGATATCGGAATGCGGTGGCAATCCGGCGTTTCGGATCGCCTCGGGAAGTGCAGTGTTGATGTCTCGTTGCGAGAGCCGCTTCTCGACGACACAACCGTCGGGGAGCGTCGCGTCACTGTCGCGGAGAACGAAGCCGGGGCCGCCGTCGAGGTCGTCGACAGTGTTCCCGGCCTCGACACGCTTCGAATAGCGCAGGATCGCTTCACGGTTGCGATAGTTGGTCCGCAACACACGACCACGACCGCCTGGCAGCGGAATCCCCGCTTCGGACAGTTTCCAACCGCCGGAATACACCTGCTGCTGACCGTCGCCGACCAGCAGCAGCTGAGCATCGGGGCCGCCGCCGAGGATCTGGTGCACCAGCCGCAGCTCCAGCAGCGTGAAGTCTTGAACTTCGTCGACCACTACCAGCGCGTAGTTCTCGGTGTCGTCGAGCGGACGCTCCCGCAGCTCCTGGATGGCGAGTCCGATGACGTCGTTGAAATCATGGACTCCTCGCCCGTCCAGGCCTGCCTGATATGGGAGAAACCAGTTCTCCCACACATATTTACGGCGGCCGCCGTGCAGGCTGATTCCTTCACGTCCGGAACGTTTGATGCCGAGGTATGTCGCCAATTCGGTGATACCGCGACCCTTGATCACCCGGTTCGTTTCGTCCGCCCAGTAACCGAAATCGGTGCCCTCGACCTTCGCGAGGACTGCGCGAGCGTGCTGCCAAGCCTGCGCAAACGACGTGTTCACGGCGCGGTCGTCGAGGTTGAACTCGACCTCTCGACGACGGAGAAAGGCTCTGGCCCAGGCATGTAGACCGATGAACTGCGCGCGATCGGCCGCTTGCGGCGCCAACCGGGTGAAGCCCGACTGGTGGTACGCCGGCAATGTCTTGACGAAGCTGGTGAACAGCAGTCGCCCCGGGTTTCGCTTGGCAAAATGCGCCATGCGGTGCAGTGCCACCACAGACTTGCCGGTACCCGCCGGACCGCTGAATCGGGCAGGACCCGTGAAATTTGTGTGCACCAGACTGAGCTGGTCGGGATCGAGGAAGGTCATCCAGTCGCGGAACGGCCTGGCCAACGCATTGTCGCGGGTATCCGAGTGCAGGTCTGTCTCGTCGAACAGGCCGCCTGTAGTCACCCTCTCCGGCTCGGGGGCGTCGTTCGAGCTGATCCATTTGTGCCAGGTGAGCCGCTCCGCGGCGCTGGTGGCTACCTGGGTGACACGCCGTGGCGACAGTCGTTGTTCAGCTCTGGTGAGAGTTGCCAGAATCGAAGATTCGTCGACGACGAGGGCGGTATCCGGGGCTGGAAACGCCGAAGCTTGCGGCACAAGCAGCACGAGTTCGACGGTGTGCGGTACGAATTGGGCGCTGTCGAAACGTATTCCGGCGAACGCTTCCTCCGCGTGTTTGCGGATTTCTTGTAGGCGTCCGGGCTCGGGCGCGACGTCGGTGAACACCAGGGCGTAGACACCCGTCCGTCCGATCGCGTAAGCCGCAGCACGACTTTCGCGCGGTGCCTCGCGCTCGACCATCAGGTGCCATCCACGCACCGTGAGCAGACCCGAGAGGAACCGGCGCTGCGACGACGTCAGGTGTGGTAGGTCCGCGAGAGTGTGCTCCACCCAGTGGACAAGGCGTTCCCGGCTGATGTTCGGCATGACCCCCCGATCACTTCAATGCGTTGCCCTTCAACATAATTGACTGCTGCCGGCTTCGTGTGGTGAATCGCCGCACATCGGCCGGTGTGATGGTCGCCGGGGTCAGGGGCGGTCGACGTCGGGGAGAATGACCTCGGGCTTGAAGATCACCTTGTAGTGGTAGCGGTCTACCTCGGCGGGCTCGAGCTGTTCTACGAAGTAGCTGACGTTGTCGGACAGGCCGAGGAAGTGCTTTTTGTACTGATCGTCACCGGTCTTGCAGGTGACTTCGAGTTGCTTGTTTTCGTCCTTGATCGAGCACTTGCCCTCTACCGACAGCAGGTACTTGTCGGTGATTCCGTTGAAGAAGACCACGCGGCGGTTGATCTTGAACTGGTCGGATTCCTTGGACAGGTTCTCCGAGACCACGTCGGCATCCGACGAGCAGCCGGTGAGTGTGATGGCGGACAGTGCTGCGATGGCGACGATGAGCGTGGTTTTCATTCCCTACCCCTACCTCGGTGTATCCCCCGGAGAATGACTCCTGGATGACCGATTTTAGCTGGGGGCGGTTGGATTACCAGGCGATATTTGCTGGGGCACAAAGGCGTTGACTCGCCCATCGGCCAGAGAGTGAGGCGCTACCGATCGGCGGGTGAGGGTTCAGCGGTAGCCGATGATGTCGAGGGTGGCGTCGCCGATTTCCTCGTTGTTCTGGCAAACGACCAAGATCGATGCGGGGACAGAGAGGAGTGTCGGCTGAGTCGCTTTGGGGCGGCAGGTGGCCTCGATAGGGACGGCGGTGGGGGAAGCCGGATTTCGGCGGGGCCAGCGCGAAAGCCGTAGTGAGGTGTCGTATTCCAGCGCGATGACCTCCTCGGCGAGGACATGGACAGCACCGCTGTTCGGGCTACTCGGCGACATCTCGGGAACTCGGGTGCGCGAGGTGCCGTCGTAGGTGGTCAGGTCGACATGGCTCTGGCGGGTCGTCGGGTCGAAGAGCCCGACGAGAAGGTCCGATCCGTCGGCGGCTGCGGCGAAGGGTGAACCCGAGGTCCGGAGTGGGGAGGTGGCGAGCTGGTCCGGTTTTTCGACGAGCATGTATGCGGGGTTGTCGGGAGTCCAGAAGTCGATGAGCGTCATGTTCTGTAGCAGCGTCAATGTGGGCTTGTTCGAGGGCGAGGCGGGGTAGTCGCGGTGGCCGATCACACCTCCCGTTGCGGTGTCGATCGCGATAACGCGCCATATCGAGCCGCCGCAGCGGAGCACTCGATAGACGGCATCGGCGGTGACGCGGGTACCGACATCGCTGGAGCGGCAACCGGATTCGGCTACGGGTGTCACCCATCGGCGGGCTGCGGTGCGGGCGTCGTATCCCTTGACAGCTGTGTCGGTTTCCACGATCAAGGTGTCCGACGCGGGGGCCTCGAGGAGGCGCGCTGGGCTGTCGTGGTCGTCCGAGGTGAAATCCGTGTGGTCGTCCGAGGTCCACAGGATCTGGCCCGTGACGGCGTCGAAAGTGATGCGTCGGGTGCCGCTTCGACCCGTCCAGCGGGTCGTAACGATGGCACCGTCGGCGGCCGTGATGGCCGATCCGCGGTCGTATATCAATGTGCGGGTTCCGGATTGGGGTCTGCGCAGGTAGTGCCAGCGTGGTTCGCCGGTTGCGCCGTCGAAGGCCCGGAGGCCGTCGACGCCGATGACGAGGAAACCGGTGCCCGCCGCGATGACTTCACGTCCGGTCGCCTCGGGCCGGTTGTTCAGTGGCGGAAGCTGCAGTCGAAATGCTTCGGTGCCGAATCTGTCGGCTGCCGCCGGCACCGGGGTGGGGGCGGCGGTGCTGTGGTCGACGTTGAGCCTGTCGTCGCCGGCACGCACGGCGACCACGCTCACCGCAGCGGCGATCGCCAGCCCCATCGCCATGGCCGCCGTCGAGGTGCCCCGGCGAAGTGTTCTTGCTACACCCATGTGAAAGGCGAGAGGCAGCACCAGGATCGACCCGATCGCGACCAGTGCGAGCGCGCCGACCGAGGTGGTGAGTTGCTCGAAATACGGCATCTCGGTTCGCAGGGTGGTGTAGCTGCTCGGTAGGTGCTCGTTCCAGGACATCACGCCAAGGAAGCCGAGTACCAGTGCGACGGTTGCGGTGGCGCCGAGTTCCCATCGGTGATGAGTGCTCCACAAGTCGGCCTGTCGTGAGCGGCCGGCGAACCATGCCGCGACGGCGATGGCCAGTACCAGCCCACCGGCCACGGCGGCGGCTCCTGCGACGTGGCCGGCTTGCGCGTACGTGTCCCTCACCGCGACCGGCGCCGTGCCGAATCGGCTGAAGAGGCCGAGAGCAGTTCCGCCGGTCAGGAGGCCGGCACCGACAGCTCCCACCAGCGCTTTGTACCGTGCCGAGCGTCCTAGGTCGCGCGTAAGAGTCGGCAACGACGGGGACGGCCCCGTGCTCACTGCTGTTTCCGTGTCCCCCACGAAACCCCTCCTGACCGGCGCACTGGTGGCAGCTCGGCCTCGTTCAGCATATTCGGCGCGTCTATTGCCCGCCCGACAGCAGGTCGGCGAACTCGTTCTGCCCGCATTCTTTCGCCTGCACCGCGAGCAGCTGCCGCAACCGGACCGGAAGCTCGGTTCGTATCTCGCACAAGCCTTTCCACACCGACGAGTCCGTCGGCGTGAACGTGGCGACGAGGGCTTCGATGTCGCCGAACTCGTCGAGGAGGGTGAGGGACCGTGAGCGGGACGCGACGTCTTGGCGCAGGGCGATCTTCACCAAGGTTGTGGTGCAGTCGGCGGCCGGGGCGGCGGCCATCGCGGCGACGAAGCTGTCGTCGGGAAGGGTGCTGATCGCCGTGGCGAGAGTGTCGTGGGTGGATTCCGGGAGGATGTCGAGCAGCGGAAGGGCTTCGGGCCACAGGTTGTGGGTGGCGGCGGTCGCGACGGCGGTGGTGAGGGTGTCGGGCTGGTGCACGACAGGCAGCGACGCGAAGCGTTGGCGGGCCTCGGGCTCGAGGGCGAGGGCTACGGGGAAGAGGGTTTCCCAGTGGTCGC
Source organism: Nocardia sp. JW2 (assembly GCF_051843015.1). Classification (NCBI taxonomy): domain Bacteria; kingdom Bacillati; phylum Actinomycetota; class Actinomycetes; order Mycobacteriales; family Nocardiaceae; genus Nocardia; species Nocardia sp. JW2. The sequence continues at coordinate 158,913 of NZ_JBPXLK010000011.1, read as the reverse complement.
GGGCCTGTTCGATGAGGGTGGTGAGGACATCGTCGGGTTCGGTGGAGATCCGGGCGGCGACGGGCTGGAGTTGCGTGGGGGCGAGGTGTTCGGCGAGGGGGAGGAGGTCGAGCCAGAGGTTGTGGGTGAGGGCCAGGTCGGCGATCTTCGTGAGGACGGTGGGGTCCTGCATCAGCGGACGGGCGGCCAGTCGTTGCAGGCCGGCGGTTTTCATTCCTGCGGCGACAGGGAGCAGGGTGTCCCACGCGTCGAGGGCGGTGACGGCATTGAGGAGGCCGTCGAGGATTTCGACGTCCTGGGCGGCGACTTCGTCGGCCAGGTGCGAGCGTTGGGTGGGGCCGAGGGTGTCGAGCAGGGCGATGGCCTCGGGCCAGTGGCCCTCGGCGTTGGTGGCGTGGATGAGGCCGGGGAGGCGGTCGGTGATGAGCGACAGGAGGCGGTCGGCGGCGCTGGGGTCTTCGAGGTGGTAGCCGACGTGCAGGAGGTCGATGTCGGCGGCGTGGGGCAGGGCTACGCGCAGGACGTCGTCGGGGACCGAGGTGGCCAGGCGGCCCATGGTGAGATAGTCACGGCGGCTGAGCAGTTCGCGGGCGACGTCGGCGGCCATGCGGTCGGGGATCTCGGCGATCACCTCGGCGGCGCGGCGAGGGTCGAGCGTGACGGCGACGTCGGCGAGGAATGCGGGCGACAGGGCGCTGGCGATGGCGACGGCGCGGGCCGGGTCGACGGAACCGGCGATGGCGGCGGCGAGGACCGGGCCGAACGCGGCTTCGGTGATCTTGGCGGCGAGGGTCGGCGGCACCAATTTGGCTGCGGCGGCGGTCTTTTGCATGCGACGGGCCTCGCGGGCCGAGACCTGGTCACTGATCTGTTCGCGGAAGGCGCGCAGGGCGGACGGGGGGAGCGCGGCGAGGAACTCGAGATCGGCGGCGGGGCGGTCGAGTGCGGCGGACAGGCGGGCGATCTCGGCGGCGGTGTGGTGGGAGGCGGTCATAGTCCGAGCACCTTCTTCACGGCGGGGCGGGCCAGGCGGGGGATGAGGCGCATGCCGGAGTCGAGTGCGTCGTCGAGGGCGGTTTTGCGCTGGTCGAGGGCGGCCTGGACATAGGTGTTCAGGGTGGCGAGCTCGTCGGGCGTGAGGGTGGCGAATTCGGGTGGGGGCGGGGTGCCGAGCGTGGTCGTGAGCTGGTGCAGGGCGTCCGGCACAGGCCGTCTCCATTCGATGCGGTACGGATGTCGGTGCGGGTGACGATACTGGGCAGCGGAACAGATCGGCATTTGTGAAAGATTCGAAAATGATTCGCGCAGTGTGAAATTCGATCGACCATGGCTGGAAGAGGCGGACGGCTCCGGCGGAATGAAAGGCCTGTTGCGCCGGGCGCAAAGGGTGCGGGTCGAGCTGATGCGGACCCAGGCGGTCGGCAAGGCTGGGCGGGGATTGGCCGGGGTCTCCTGATTTCGTCGCGGCACGAAAGAGGTGCAACGGTGAGGTGCCGACAAAGTCCTCCGATCGAGATCACAGCGTGCTGGTTGCGCGATCGTCCGGCATGCGGGATGCTTTTCCGACCGCACGTCATACGTGCGGCGTGACATTTCCGCGACCATTTCGTAATGTAGCGGTGACCTTGTCCTCTACGAGTAGCTGGTGATCGACATCGTGCGTGGTCAACATCGCAAACCGGCGCCGCCGCGTGGGCGCGCTCAGCTTGCCGTGTGGAGTGTCGCTGCGACAGTCCCGGCCATGCTGTGGATGACGATCCGGCCGGGACCTGCGGTCCAGGAGGCTGCCGCGGTCGAACCGCAGACCACCTCGACAGTCGACCCCGATCCGATCGCCGCCGCGGCCGCGTTCGTGGAACCCGAGCCGGCGCCGGTTTCCGCCCTCGACGAGTCGGCGACGCTGTCGCTGATGCATGCCACCACCCCGTGTGACACCGAGTGGAAGGGCGTACAGCCGCACGTGGCGCAGGTGAGCCACCTGCTGCAGAAGATGTTCGGCATCAGCGATATCGGCGGGGCACACGGCCGCTACGACGGTGACCACGGCGCCGGGCTCGCGCTCGACGTGATGACCAGCGGCGGCGTCGGCGACGCGATCGCCGAATTCGTGCTGGCCAACAAGGAGCGCTTCGGCGTCACCTACGTGATCTGGAAGCAGCGCTACAACGACGGCGGCGGTTGGTCGTTCATGGAAGACCGTGGCAGCCCCACCCAGAATCACTATGACCACGTGCACATCTCGTTCGAATCTTCGGGTGCCACGAATATTTCCTGCTGAAATCGGTTGCTACCAGCCGTTTCGCGGATTCCCGTCGCCGTGGAATCGTGCCGTATCGGCCGAACCGGGCGACACGGGCGTGCTGAATCGACCATGATCGATGGATGGCCCCCAACAGCGCGAAATTCTTGTTCAGCAACGGCACCGACGACCGGGTGTCGCTTTTCGACGACGGGCGTGTGAAGGTCTGGTCGACCACTCATCTCTGGTCCGAAATGGGCCGCGAACGGCACAACGCGTTGGGCGAGACGGTACTGCTCGGGATCGGGCGCACACTCGACGTACCTGGACCGGGGGACCGGCGCCAGGCTTGCGATGCCGAATTCGCCCTGACACCCGAGCTCGGGCACACGGTCGCCGCGACCGTGGCGGCCGACAACGGGACGTTCGTACAGTTCTTTCACGACGGGACCATCGCGGTCGGCAACGACGGGCGCGATGTGGCGACGGTGTTCAACGCGGGCCGTGAAGCGACCTCCGAGCGAGGCGTGAACGGGGTCGGCGGGTCGGTGATGGTGACCTTCGGCGGCAGCTACCGGCCGAAGACGGTGCGCCAGAGCGACTACCAGGTCGAGCTCAGCGAAGCGACGGCGCCCCGGCCGAACCGGCTGTACAAGGACGAGTTCCTCGTGAAATAGCCCCGAATCGCCCCTGCGCTCGTACGGTGTAAACGGCAGGGGCAGGCAGAAGGATTCGTGGCATGGGACGGTTGACAGGCAAGGTCGCGGTGATCAGCGGCGGTGCGCGGGGCATGGGTGCCGCGCATGCGCGCCGATTCGTCGACGAAGGCGCGTCGGTGGTGATCGGCGATGTGCTCGACGACGAAGGTGCCGCTCTCGCAGGCGAACTCGGTGTGCGGTATCAGCACCTCGATGTCCGCGAGCCCGAGCAGTGGCAGGCGGTGGTGCGCACGGCGGTCGAGGAGTTCGGCGGGCTGCATGTGCTGGTGAACAACGCCGGGATCGTCAACGGCAACCTGCTCGTCGACTTCGCGCTCGAGGAATGGCAGCGCATCATCGACATCAACCTCACCGGCACCTTCCTCGGGATGCAGGCGGCGGTCCCCGCCATGACCAGCGGTGGGTCGATCGTCAACATCTCCTCGGTGGAGGGGATGCGGGGAAGCCCTGGGCTGCACGGGTACACGGCGACGAAGTTCGCTGTCCGCGGGCTCACCAAGTCGGCGGCGCTGGAACTGGCGTCGCAGGGGATCCGCGTCAACTCGGTTCACCCCGGGCTCATCAGTACCCCGATGACCGAGGGAATCCCGGCCGACTTCCTGCAGATTCCGCTGGCTCGCGCGGCCCAGCCCGACGAGGTGTCGGCGCTGGTCGCCTTCCTGGCCTCCGACGAGTCCTCGTATTCGACAGGCGCGGAGTTCGTGGTCGACGGCGGACTCACCGTCGGCGTGCCGCACAAAAGCTTCTGACGTCGGTGCCGTCGAAGGACGGCTTCAGTCATCTTCTCTCTGGACTTCCCGTGCTCAGTGGGCGCAAAGATGTAGTGGCACTACACACATGACACTACCGTTGCTAGGTGCCCTGCAGAGAACCCGCGAATACCGCCTGGAACTTGGTATATGCTTCGAATTGTGTCCCATCGAGCGCGACAGATGGGTCGAACATCTGACAGGTGACAGATTGTAAGGGCGTTCACGACGGACGTACGGTTGCCCGGTCAGCTCAGTCCGAGACCGAAGCGCAGTGAGGGAACATGCCCACCGATCGCGACCCGTCCACCACAGGCAACCGCCGGCTCGCCGCCACGCGAAGAAGCAATCCGGGACATACGGGGCGCAGACGCCGCAGCGCAGGAGCACAGCCCGTCGGCTCGGTGACAGTACTCAGCATTGTCGATCGGATTGTTGCCGGGGTCGTGGACGGCAGCATGGACTGGCCCAAAACAATGCGGCTGCTCGTGATCGTCGGCGTGGTGTGGGCGCCGGTCACGACCAGCGCCGAACACGTTCTGCGGTTGGTTCTCCGGTGACGACGTTGGCGGCGCGCACCGGGGACGCCGAAGGGCTCGAGCACATCACCATCCGTGAACTCGCCGAGGCGATCGGCGTCCACAGTGCGTCCATCAGCAAGTGGCGAAGTCGGCACGACGACTTTCCGGAGTCCTCGGTAATGGGCAGCGACGGTGAGGTTTTCGCCATCGCGGAGCTGCAGTTCTGGCTCGACAGGCGGATCGTGCCACGCATCGTGCGGCGACCCGGCGAGTCCGCTACGTCCACCTATGGGGACCGGTTTCGCACGTATCTCGAGACTCCCGTCAAGGGGAACGAGAAGAACGATGTGGAGGCGCTGCGCCCTTCGGCCATGCGTGATCTGGAAGCGCTGTGGTACAGCGACTTCCGGTCGCTCGGCGTCACGTTCGTGCAGTATCTCGACGCCGCCCTGCTCTTGACGGCAACCTGGGTCGTCGACCGGGCGACGTGGGATGAGGTCGAAAAGTGCGCCGGGATGGTGCGTTCGATCGAAACCCGGGTCGGGCCCCTCCTGCGTGGATTCGGTATCGGGTTCGTTGCCGAAACATTGCTGCGCCCGCTGCACGGTGTACCCGCAGGCAATACGCAGCGGCTCGTCAAGATGTGTGCGCTCCTCGGCATCCGCGGGTTCGAGAGGATCTTGTCGTCCTTCGCCAATCGGTTCGGCCCTGACAGCGGCAGTTACCACACCCCCGAGGAAATCGCCGCGCTGATGGGCGCCTGCGCAGCGCCAGCACAGCACAGCGGCCTGACCATTGGTGATCCGTACTGTCGTGCGGCAGAGCTGGTACTAGCGGTGCCCACAGCTCCGGACTCCGTTCGGCCGGTGGTACACGCGGTGGGAGCTGATACGGCGGCGGCGCACCGGAGCCAATTGCGGCTGCTCGTGCATGACCTCGCTGGCACTGTGGTTGCGGCGGCGCGGCCACCCTGGCGCCGAGCCGACGGACCGCGATTCGATGCTGTGCTCACGAACCCGCCGTTCGGCTCCGAGTTACCGGACGCTGACCGTCTCGAATGGATTTTCGGTGCGCCGCCGAATCATCGCGCCGATCTCGGATGGCTGCAGGCTGCGCTGGCGCAGACCTCCGACGACGGGACCGCGGTGGTATTGATGCCCGCATCGGCCGCCGAGCCGCGCGACAAGAAGTCGTCCGTGATCCTCCGGAAGGCAGTCTCCTCGGGTGCGTTGCGAGCGGTTATCCGATTGCCGCGCTCACTGTTTCCGGTGACTTCGGTGGACGTCACGGTGTGGGTATTACGTCCGCCGGGATGTCGTGAGGAAGCAGACGGCCGGGTGGTGTTCGTGGACGCGACCGGATTGACGAGGAAAGCGCACGACAGGGACAAACCACGTCTTGTCGGCATCTCCCAGATTGTCGACTACGTGCGTAGGCGGGTTGTGCTGGGTGACAATGATGTTCGGGAACTAATCGTGCAGGGGCCTCGGAATGTCGCACGCGGATCAGTCGTCGCGGTGCCGAAGGCGGATATCGAGAAGCACGGTTTCCAGCTCACTCCTGACACCTATCTCGGTAAGGCAACCGAGATAGGTGTAGGCGAGGAGCACGCCCCGGCGACCGAATCGGTGCTTCGGAAGGTTGGGGAACTGGCGGATCCTCCTGCGCCGGTGCGTCGTGCCACCTCGGCGCTGCACGATCCGCAGAGCGGATGGAAGCGCAAGCAGCTCGGCGAATTGTGCGAGATCAGAACGGGCCGGTCGCCGCTGCGCGGTGCCGAGATCGATCGAGATGCGAAGACCGGGCTCAAGATGTTGCGGCCGCGCGATATCAGTCCACGCCGCATCGATCTGCGGAAGGCAGGGCGGGTAGGTACGGCCCCTGCGGAGCTCACCGTCGTCGCGGGGGATCTGCTATTCGTGCGGGCAGGGCAGGTCGGTGAGGTCGCCCTCGTCGGCGCTGCCGAGTCCGGGGCGGCCTTCGACTCCAACCTCATGCGGTTGCGGCCCGACCCGTCGCACGTAGACCCACACTTCTTGCTCGAGCACCTGCTCAGCTCTGCCACACGGGCATATCTCCGCTCCGTGGCAACGGTCAATACGGTCCCGTCGATCAGCGGGCGTCGGTTGCGCGAACTCGTCATCGATCTCCCACCGTTGGACGAGCAGCGAGAGATCGTGGAAACGCTTGTCGCACACGAGAGGCGGATCGCCGCAGTACGTTTCGCGCTCGAGGGGATGATCGAATCCCGTGAGCGGGTGGCCGGCGGGTTGATGAACGGAACTCTCGAAGTCCGCCGGGCCGACCCGGACAGGAATTGCGCAGCCGCTAGCCGCGAGAACACCGCGCGGGGTCGAAGTCTCGGCTAGGTTGTGCTGCATTGAGAGACGGAAAGCGTAGGGGTGGTTGTCTTGTCGGGTGAGCAGCAGTCGGCCGGTGGTGGGCCGACACACCTGTGGACGATCGTCGGCAGTGTCGCGGGGGTGCTCGGGGTGGTGGCTACGGTGCTCGTCGGGGTGGCGCAGTGTTCGACGGATTCCGGGGAGGGTGGAACGGGGCCGGTGTCGACGGTGACGGTGCAGGCTTCGACTGCGGCACCGACGACGGTCGCGACTACCACTGTTCAGGCCACCACGAGCGTGCCGTCATCGGGTACGTCCGCGAACCCCGGTGCGCTGCCGTCGGAATCGCCGAGCAAGACGACGCTGCATTTCGGGCCGTACGGCAATGAGCGCGTGTGTCAGAGCGAACTGGACAAGGTGATGCTCGGGTCGGCGAATTTCATCACGCGCGGTTGCCATGAGGGCAACTACGAGCGCGGGTCCGGGTGGTATTTCGACTACAACTGATGGGGTGCCGTCGGTGGTGACGGCACCCCGGGGGATCAGCCGTAGTGGCAGATGTAGTGCATGGTGTCGACGACCTCGATGTCGAACGAGCTGTCGCCGGGGACCTTGAACGACTCGCCCGCGCGGTAGGTGATCGGGGTGGAGTCACCGGCCAGGGTCACCTTCGCCTCGCCCGCGACCAGTTCCATGATCTCCGGGGCGCTGGTGGTGAAGGTCAGGCTGGACGGCTGGATGACACCCACCGACTTCGAGGTGCCGTCGGGCAGCTCGAGGCTGTAGCTGACACATTTGCCGTCGAAGTAGACATTGGCCTTCTTGCTGACGGAGACGTTCTCGAACTTCGACATGGGTCCTTCCAGAAACTTAGGGGAGGCTCAGTCTAGCCAAGAGGGTTTGTGCGCCAGGACGCGCGCGGCCTCGGTGGGATCGCGTTGTGCCAACAGCGCCAGAATGCGAGCGGCCAGCTCCGGCACACTTTTCGTGGCGGCATTGAAGACGATGATCAGATCGGCATAAAATCACGGTGCACCAGCATGTTTCGCATGCCTCGCACCAACTTCCAAGGGATCTCCGGTTGTGCATCCCGGGTCTCCTGCGTCAATGAGGAGGCCGCTTCGCCGATAATCGACAGCTGCCGGATCACGCCGTCTTGGCGGAGGTCGTCTTTCTGAAACCCGAGAAGTCGAGGCCCTCGAGGTAGGACGCGATTCTGTAGTGGGCAGTGACGATGTCGGCAAGATACAGATCTTCACGCCGCGAGATGCAGGTCCTTCGCCTCAGCCAAGACGGCATCACGAATGAACCAGTGCAGGTACTTCTTCGGAACGACATCGACCCTTCGACCGAGAAGCTTCTCCAGCTCTTCTTGGAATCCGAAGAATTCCAGCCCGATATCGGTGTCCGGCTTCAGGGAGTAGAGCAGGTCGATGTCGCTGTCCGGTCTGTCGGATCCGCGGGCTACAGACCCGAAGACCGACAGCTCGACCACGTCGTACTTCTCGCACAGCGCCCGCAGCTGCGGCATGAGTGCCTCGAAATCGATCGCCATCTCGTCTCCTCCGGGGACACAAGGTCAGGCTGCTGATTCCAGCTTAACGGGACGTGCCGCGGTGTCAGCTGCCGTAGCGGGCCAGGACCGAGCTGGCTTCCTGGGAGGCGGTGCCTTCCTGGGCCAGGTGGGTCATGGCTTCGGGGATTTCGCGGCCGTGGTGGGTCATGGCCTGGGCGTAGAGGCGGCCGGCTCGGTAGGAGGAGCGGACGAGGGGGCCTGCCATGACGCCTGCGAAGCCGAGTTGTTCGGCGACCTTGGAATGTTCGACGAATTCCTCGGGCTTCACCCAGCGGTCCACGGGGTGGTGGCGCGGCGACGGGCGTAGGTACTGGGTGATGGTGAGGATGTCGCAGCCGGCTTCGTGCAGGTCGCGCATCGCTTCGGTGACCTCTTCGGGGGTTTCGCCCATGCCGAGGATGAGGTTGGACTTGGTGACCAGGCCTGCCTCGCGGGCCGCGGTGATCACCGCGAGGGAACGCTCGTAGCGGAACGCGGGGCGGATGCGCTTGAAGATGCGCGGCACCGTTTCCAGGTTGTGGGCGAGCACCTCGGGGCGGGTGGAGAACACCTCGGCGAGCTGGTCGGGGTCGGCGTTGAAGTCGGGGATGAGCAGCTCGACACCGGTGCCGGGGTTGAGGGCCTTGATGGCGCGCACGGTTTCGGCGTAGAGCCAGGCGCCGCCGTCGTCGAGGTCGTCGCGGGCCACACCGGTGATGGTGGAGTAGCGCAGACCCATGGCCTGCACGCTTTCGGCGACGCGGCGGGGTTCGTCGCGGTCGAGGGCGGCGGGCTTGCCGGTGTCGATCTGGCAGAAGTCGCAGCGGCGGGTGCACTGTTCGCCGCCGATGAGGAAGGTGGCCTCACGGTCTTCCCAGCATTCGAAGATGTTGGGGCAGCCCGCTTCCTCGCAGACGGTATGCAGGCCTTCGCGTTTCACCAGGCCCTTGAGCTCGCTGTACTCGGGGCCCATGGTGGCGCGGGTGCGAATCCACTTGGGTTTGCGTTCGATCGGCGTTTCCGCGTTGCGCGCCTCGATGCGCAGCAGCTTGCGTCCGGCGGGGGCAGAGGCGTCTACGGAGCTCACTGGACCGACTCTACGCTCGGGGCCCGCTCGGGCGCGGGGCCGGTGGTGCGATCGATGTCATGCGGGCGGACGGGAATTTCTCCGTCGAGCGCGGCAACAATCGCGGTGGCGACGAGCGGCTTGATTTCGGCGACGGTGACCTCGCGGCCCAGCTCGCGGGTCAGGGTGGTGACACCGGCGTCCTTGATGCCGCAGGGCACGATGGCCTGGAAACCGTCGAGGGCGGAGTTGCAGTTGAGCGAGATGCCGTGCAGGGCGACGCCGCGTTGCACGCGCACCCCGATCGCGGCGATCTTGCGTTCGGCGAAGTAGTCGGTGGCGGGCAACCACACTCCCGATCGGCCCTCGACCCGTCCGCAGGTGATGCCGAGACCCGAGATCACGTCGATCAGCGCTTCCTCGAGACGACGCACGTACTGCACCACATCGACCGGTTCGGCCAGCCGGATGATCGGGTAGCCGACGAGCTGCCCCGGCCCGTGCCAGGTGATCTTGCCGCCACGGTCGACCTGCACCACCGGGCTGCCGTCGATGGGCAGATCGTCGGCCTCGGTGCGGCGGCCCGCGGTGTAGACCGACGGGTGCTCCAGCAGTAGCAGCCGGTCGGTGCCCTCGCCTGCGGCGCGTTCGTCGGCGATCTGCCGTTGCAGCTCCCAGGCGGCGTGGTAGTCGATGAGTCCGAGATCCTCGACCACGATCGGGGTCGTATCGAATCGGGCGGACGCGGAGGGGCGCGTGTCGTTCACGATCCTGACGTTACGCCCGGCGACCGACGACGCCAACGGATGGTGGGGCCGCCGTGTCGCACGGTTGCCGAGAGGACGCGGGGTCACATGCCCGCGACGTCGACCAGCGGGGCGGGATAGTCGGAGCCGGGCAGGTCCGCGCGCCACGGCCGGTGGACGGCGCCGCCCGGCAGGTGGGCGAGTTCGGGGAGGTGGCGGCGGACGTAGGTGCCGTCGGGGTCGTGACGGTCGGCCTGGCGGAGGGGGTTGAGGACGCGGTTGGGGCGCGTGTCGGTTCCGGTGCCCGCGGCCCACTGCCAGTTGAGCTGGTTGTTGGCCAGATCGGCGTCGACGAGCCAGTGCAGGAAATGGGCGGCGCCGATCCGCCAGTCCAGGCGCAGGGTCTTCGTGAAGAACGACGCGGTGATGAGGCGGGCGCGGCCGGGCATCCAGCCGTCGGTGACGAGCTGACGCATCGCCGCGTCGATGATCGGGTAACCGGTGCGGCCCTCCTTCCACGCGGTGACGGCCTGGGGATCTCGGCGCACCGGGAACGGGCCGGGGCGCAGGCTGGTGGACGCGGTGTCGGGACGGGCGGCGAGCATCTGATGGTGGAAGTCGCGCCATGCGAGCTGGCGGGCGAAGGCATGACCGCCGTCGGTGGACAGGTCGGTGCGGTGCACGACCTCGACCGGGGACAGGCAGCCGAAGTGCAGGTACGGCGACAGGTGCGAGGTGGCATCGGCGGCGAGGTCGTCATTGCGGTCGGCGTAGTCGTCGATCGGGCCGGCCAGCCACTTGTTCAGGAGCGCGCGGGCGGTGATCTCGCCGCCGGTCGGGCAGTTCGGGGAGGGTTGCCCGGGCGACAGCTCGGCGACGGAAGGTATTGCCGCACTGGGGATGTCGGGTACGGCGAGCGCACGGGGGCTGTCCAGTGGACGGCGTCGATGGGTGTCTACCCAGCGGCGGAAGTACGGGGTGAACACGGCGTAGTAATCGCGGCCGGTGGCTGGTGCCAGGGCTGATGGGTCGACTGCGGTGATCACGGCCGAGTGTGGGTGAACGGTGCAGTCCGGACGTCTGGCAGTCGTCACCACGCGCGTGGTTCGCGGTGGGGGAGCATCGGTCGACAGTGCTGCGCGCAGGGCGTCCTCACGTCGGTTGGCGAAGGCGCTGACGTCCTGTGCGACGTGTACCGACTGCGCCCCGGTTTCCGCGACCACCCGCGCGACCTCGGTGGCGACGTGACCACGACGCACGACGAGGCGCCCGCCTATGTCACGCAAACCCGCGTCGAGTTCGGTCAGGGCGCTCGCGAGGAAAGCCGCCCGGTTGGGTGGGCAGCGGTCGGGCACGATTTCGTCGTCGACGACGAACAGCGGCACGACCGTGTCGGCGGACCGGCGGGCGGCGTCGAGGACGGGATTGTCGGCCAGGCGCAGGTCGCGCGTGAACAGGGCGATCGAGACGGTCATCGGGCGCAGAGCGGGGCGATGTCGGTGCGCCCGCCGGTGGTCGGCGTGGTCAGGTACAGGCAGGTGTTCTGGCCTGCCGTTTCGATCGCGGTGTGGATGTCGTCCCACGCGGCGGCGTCGAGGGTGGGTGTGCGGGACAGGACGAAACCGGACAGGCGGCTCGGCGAAGTGACCAGCGCCCACGAGTACTCCGGGCCGAGCGCGGTGACGATGTAGTTGGTTTCTCCGTCCTGACCGGGTACGCCGGGGAAGGAGACGTTCAGCTGGGCGTTCGTGGCGGGGTCGGTGACGGTGGCGGTGCCACGGATTTCGTCGATGCCGCCCGACCAGGTATGGCAGCGGTTGTGCACGGCGACATCGCCTCGCTCGTCGAGCGAGTAGGTGGCGGTGGTGTCGCGCGCGCACGCGAGGTTGAACGGTTGGGGTACCGCCGCCAGCTGGTGCCAGACGCCGAGGTACCGGTCCAGATCGAGGGACGGAACGGGAGCCGGGGGCGCCGCGGCTGCTGTGGCCGAGGACAAAGCGGTGATCGCAAGGGCGACGAGGGCGGTCGCCGCCGAACGGCGGAACGCGGATGGTAGGGCGATACGCACAAAGGCTCCTCGAAATTGTCGGTAGCGATAGCGTACCAAGAAACGATGCATAAATGATTCATCGAGCGAGAGGGTGCGTCGACGGTCGGACGACTTCGGCCGTATCGGCGATGCCGCTTCTGGGTGCGTGGGAGAGATCTGCCGGCAGTGAAGAGGGCGCGCGTTCGGTGAGCGAGCGGTTCGCAGGACGGCGTCGAGCCACGTCGGTAAGGCGGGATGATCGGGTTATCGGCAAGAATGGAGCGATGTCCGCCGGTTCAGCCCCTGTCTCCGATGCGGCCGGTTACACGGTGCGCGCCGTGGCGGACCGGCTCGGGATTCCGACTGCCACTCTGCGTAGCTGGAACCGGCGCTACGACATCGGTCCCGCGCAGGATCGCCCGGGCAAGCACCGCCTCTACACCGAGGCCGACATCGCCGCGCTCGAACGCATGCTCGCGCTGATTCGTGACGGCGCGAGCCCGGCCGGTGCCGCCGCCACCGTGCGCGGCATCGCCGTGCTGCCCGGCGATCGCTTGCCGCTGCTCGAGGCCGCTTTCGCCCTCGACTCGGGGCGGGTGCTCGCTCAGCTCGAGGCAAACGTGCGCGCGGTCGGCGTCGTGGAAACCTGGGACGGATTGTGCAGACCCGCCTTCGCCGATGTCGTGGCGCGTCAGAGCAGTGGCGAGGGCTGTATCGACGTCGAACACCTGCTGTCGTGGTGCATCACATCGGTCATGCAGCGCACTCATACCCCGCACTCCCGCCCCGACCACACCATCCTGCTGGCCTGCACGGGTGGCGAAACCCATTCGCTACCTCTCGAAGTGCTGCGCGCCGCCCTGGCGGAGCAGGGCGTAGGCGCGCGCATGCTCGGCGCGGATGTGCCGACCGTCGCCCTCGCCGACGCACTGGCCCGGCCGAGCGGACCGACCTCGGTCCTGCTCTGGTCACAACGCGAATCCACCGCGTTGACCTCAGCGGTGGTCGCCGGCCTGGCCGCCGGGGCGCAGGTGTTCGTCGGCGGCCCGGGCTGGCAGGAGGTGCTGCTGCCCACCGAGGTGCAGCGCGTCGACGGACTGGCCGAAGCGGTCGCCCTGCTCGGCCCCGACTCCTCTCGGCTCGCCGACACCGAAGCCGCTGCGAATCAACGACAGTGACGCCCGGTCGGCTATCTACAGACCACGCGCATAACGGACGGACGCGGCCGCTGCCTCCATGTCGACGACCAGGCCGGGTTCCCGTTCCATGGCTTCACGGAATTCGAGCATCGCGTCATCGACCGTGCTGCGTCGCGCCAGCGCGATCAGCTCTCGACGCGCGTAATCGCTCAGCGGCATCCCCGCTGCGACCGCACGGCTGGTCTGGGTCAGCGGCCGAGGAGGTGGCGGAGGGTTTGTTCGAGGTCAGGGGTTCGGAAGGGGTGGGCGGAGGCGGTGAGGCGGGTGGGGGTGACTCGTTGGCCGGCTTCGGCGAGTTCGCGGGCGCCCTGGCGGCCGAGGAGTAGGGCGGGGCCGAAGGAGGGGACGGGTAGCAGGGCGGGGCGATGCAATACGTGGGCCAGGGTTTGGGTGTAGTCGGTATTGCGGACGGGGTTGGGGGCGACGGCGTTGACCGGTCCGACGAGTGCGGTGTCCCAGAGTGCGCGGTGGTAGATGTCGAGGAGGTCGTCGATGCCGATCCAGGACTGCCACTGGGTTCCGGGGCCGATGCGGCCGCCGAGGCCGGCGGTGAAGAGGGGGCGCAGCAGGCGCAGGGTGCCGCCTGCGGGGGATTGGACGATGCCGGTGCGGATGCGGACCACGCGGACGCCCGCGTGCGCGGCGGGTTCGGTTGCCGCCTCCCAGGCCGCGACCACGTCGGCGAGGAAACCGTCTCCGCGCGTGGAGTTCTCGGTGAGGACCTCGTCGCCGCGGTCGTAGCCGTAGTAGCCGATGGCGGAGGCGGAGACGAAGGTGGGGACACCGCAGCGGGCGGCGGTTTCGGCGAGGGCGCGGGTGGGGCCGATACGGCTGTCGGCGATCGCGTGGCGGTGTTCGTCGGTGAAGCGGCCTGCGATTCCGGCGCCCGCCAAGTGGACGACGGCGTCGACGTCCTTCAGCAGCTCCGGTGCGGGATCGTCAGGGTTCCAGTGGCGTTCGGCGGGGTCGTTGGTCGGGCGGCGGACCAGGCGGATCACCCGGTGCCCACCCGTGGACAGGAACGCGCACAAGGCGGTGCCGACCAGCCCGGACGCCCCGGTCACCGCGATGGTCCGGGCGGCGAAACCTGTTGCGGCGGCATGCTGGTGAGCCGCGAGATCACCGGCGAGCTGGCGATAGCGATAGTCGAACATCGGCTGCAGCAGGCGGGTGGGAATCGGGGTGTCGACGCGGTCGATCACCGCGGTGTGCTCGGGGTCGACCTCGGCGAACTCGTGGGTATGCCGCCACGGCAGCAGACGGCCGAGGGGCGCTGAGGCAAGTCCGTCGACGGCGACCTCGTCGGCGAAAGACGCGGGCGGATCGTAGGCCGCGGGGTCGTGCCGGGCGATCCAGCGCAGGCCGCCGGGAAGACCGAGAACCGCGGCGCCACGGGCCAGGTCGGAGGATTCCGCGAGCAACCGCACCGGCTGCCACGGCGGCGCCAATCGGGTGAACGCGCCGGGCCGCTCGAACCAGCGGAACACCTCGGCGCGGGGTGCTGTGACAACGCTCGAACAGTCGATGCCCATAACCCGACTGTAGCCTTCCCCGGACGGACGATGAAGCGTTCAAGCATCGTTTCGCGACTACGGGCCTGCCAGAATTCGGGGCCCGCCGGTGAAAGGCTGCGGAATGTCAGCGCGGTTCGAGAGGGAACAACCTCTGCATGAGCGTGAGATCCATCCAGCGACCGAATTTATGACCCACCTCGGGCAATTCGCCGACGACCCGGAACCCGAACCGTTCGTGGAGGACGATCGATGCGGCGTTGCCGGACTCGATGGCGGCGATCATCGCGTGCACGCGTCCGGAATCGGTTGCGCGAGCGATCAATTCGGTGAGCAGGGCGGTAGCGACACCGCGACGCTGGAAACGCTCACCGACATAGACGGAGTTCTCGACGGAATACCGGTAGCCGGTTTTGGGCCGCCACTGCCCGTAGGACGCGTAACCGGCCACCTCACCGTCGATCTCGGCGATCAGCACCGGCATCCCCGCCGCGGTGCGGTCGGCGAACCAGGTGAGCCGGTCGTCGAGATCTACCTGATCGGTGTCCCAGATCGCGGTCGACTCGGCGATGTTGGCGTTGTGGATCTCCAGCACGGTCGGCAGGTCGGCTTTGTCGGCGTCGCGAATCAGCATGGGCGCCTTCATGATCGGCCGACGGTCGCGGCGAGCGCCGCGCCGATGGTCGGATGCTGGAAGGTGTAACCCGCCTTTTCCAGTGCGGCGGGAATGGCCCGTGGGCCGGTGAGCAGCGCCTCGTCCGCGAGCTCGCCGACCGCCGTCCGCAACGCGAACGCCGGCACGATGAGAGGGGCGGGGCGATGCAGGGCGCGACCGAGCGCGCGGGTGAATTCGGCATTGGTGACCGGAGCCGGGCCGACGGCATTGATCGGCCCGGACAGGTCGGGATGGGTGAGCGCGAAGACGATCGCGCCCACCTCGTCGTCCAGGGAGATCCACGGCGTGTACTGGCGCCCGCTGCCCAAACGACCACCGAGCCCGAGCCAGTACAGCGGGTGCAACATGCTCAGCATCCCGCCGTTGCGGGCGAGCACCACCCCACTGCGCACCAGTACCGTGCGCACTCCCGCATCGGTGGCGGGCGCGGTGGCCGCTTCCCAGTCGCGACACAGGGTCGCGAGGAAACCTGTTCCGCTGGAAGCGGTTTCCTCGACGATCGAGTCGCCGGTCGTGCCGCCGTAGTACTGCGCGCCGCTGGCGTTCACCAGCGTCGGCACGCCCGCGGCGGCGACTGCCGTGGCGAGGACATCGGTGGGGGTGATCCGGCTGTCACGCAGCAATTGCTTGTAGCTGCCGTTCCAGCGGCGCGCACCGATACTCGCGCCGCACAGATTCACCACCGCGTCGGCCCCGCGCAACGCCCGCTCGTCGAGCTGGGCGCGCGCGGGATCCCACGCGAATTCGTCCGGTGCCGCGGGGGCGCGGCGCACCAGCCGGGACACCTCGTGCTCGTCGCGGCGCAGAGCCGCGACGAGCGCCGTCCCGATCAGCCCGGACGAACCGGCGATGACCACCTTCATCGAAATGACCTGCTACAGCCCGAGATCGGCCTCGAACGCCGCCTCTTCCAACCGGTGCTTGATGGTGGTGAGGAAGCGGCCCGCGTCGGCGCCGTCGATGAGTCGGTGATCGTAGGTGAGCGGCAGGTACACCATCGAACGCACACCGATGGACTCGCCACCGGTCTCGTCGGTGACGACCACCGGACGCTTCACGATCGCGCCGGTACCGAGCATGCCCGCCTGCGGCGGAACCAGGATCGGGGTGTCGAACAGCGCGCCCTCGGAGCCGATGTTGGTGATGGTGAAGGTGCCACCGGACAGCTCGTCGGGCTTGAGACCACCGTTGCGGGCGCGGTTGGCGATGTCGGCGATCGCGCGGGCCAGCCCGGCCAGCGACAGGTCGCTGGCGTTGTGGATGACCGGCGAGAGCAGACCCTGCTCGGTGTCGACCGCGATACCCAGGTGCACCGACGCGTGGTAGGTGATCTCCTTGGTTTCCTCGTTGTAGGAGGCGTTCACGTTCGGGTGCACACCGAGGGCCTCGACGACGGCCTTGGCGAAGAACGGCAGGTACGTCAGGTTGACGCCCTCGCGGTTCTTGAACGAGGCCTTCGCGAGCTGCCGCAGATGCGCGATCTTGGTGACATCGGCCTCGTGGACCTGGGTCAGCTGCGCGGTGGTCTGCAGCGATTCGCGCGTCTTGGTCGCGGTGATCTGCCGGATGCGGCTCGCCTTCTGGGTGGAACCCACGAGACCGGCCAGCTTCGGAGCCGCCGTCTGCTTGGCCGGGGCCGCGGCGGGGGCCGGGGCGGCGGCGGGCGCGGGCTCCGGTGCCTTCTTGGCTTCGGCGGCGGCGAGCACGTCCTGCTTGCGGATGCGTCCGCCCACACCGGAACCGGTGAGGCTCGACAGGTCGACGCCGTTTTCCTCGGCCAGCTTGCGCACCAGCGGAGTCACGTACGGGGTGCTGCCGTTACCTGCCGACGCGGCCTGCGCGGGCGCGGGCTTGGCGGCGGGTGCGGGCTTCGGCGCGGGGGCGGGCTCAGGCTTCGGAGCCGGTGCCGCTTCCTGCTTCGGCTCGGGCTTCGGTGCCGGCGCGGGGGTGGGCTTCGGCTTCGGCTCCGGCGCGGGGGCGGCGGCGGGCTTGCCGCTGCCGATCACACCGAGCTGACCGCCGACGGCGACGACGTCGTCCTCCTGCGCCGAGATCTCGAGCAGCGTGCCCGCGACCGGCGAGGGGATCTCGGTGTCGACCTTGTCGGTGGAGACCTCGAGCAGCGGCTCGTCGACGGCGACCTCGTCACCGACGGCCTTGAGCCAGCGGGTGACGGTGCCCTCGGTGACGGACTCGCCCAGCTCGGGCATCTTCACGGGGGTACCGGACGACGCGTCGGCCTGAGCGGGCGCGGCGGCGGGCTCGGGGGCCGGTGCCTGCGCGGCAGGCTCGGGCTCGGGTTCCGGCTCGGGTTCCGCGGCCACGGATTCCTCGGCGGGCGCGGGGGCGGAAGCGGGGGCTTCGCCGGCGTCGCTGATCACGCCGAGCTCACCGCCGACCTCGACGACATCGTCTTCCTGGGCGACGATCTTCGACAGCACACCGGCGGTGGGCGACGGGATCTCGGTGTCGACTTTGTCGGTGGAGACTTCGAGCAGCGGTTCGTCGACCTCGACCGTGTCTCCTTCCTGCTTCAGCCACCTGGTCACCGTTCCCTCAGTGACGCTCTCACCAAGAGCCGGCATCTGGACGGAGAAGGCCATGTCCTCTGACTCCTCTGACTGTTCGACGGGTAATACAACAGTGCTTCGACCCCGGTGGGCATTACGTCGCGGGTCGCGGCGTGTGTCCACCCCGACCGTGTGGCGGGACTCCCGGGAATCGTTGGTTCTTGTTCCGGCAACCATCCTTGCACTCGCCCGCCGCGTCTGTGGCGCTGGGCGGCAATCCGTGCGGAGCTGGCACCATGGAATGTACGGCGGTGAGCAGAATTCCGTCGGAAAGCAGAAGGGCTGAGCCGGTGGGTTTGCTGGATCGTTTCCGCGGGGTGCGGGGCCGGAGCAGGTCAGTCGCGCGTGAGAACGCCTCGGAGGTGCGCGCGCTCGCGCAGTGGGCGCGAACGCGGCACGGAGTCGAGGCGTTCGTCGAGCCCAAGACTACTGTGACCGATGTCACAGCGGTCCTGGTGGCGGCGGACGGCGAATGGACGCGCCGGATCGTCGGCGAGCACGGCGCGCGCCGCCTGGCCGACACCTTGCGCGTGCCGGTGTACGACGTGACCAAGACGGGTTATCCCCAGCGGATGCGCGACTTCGACGCCCGCCGCCGCATCGAGCAGCGGCGGGCCAGGGAAGCCGAGCTGGATGAGTGACTACTCCGCGCCGATCTGTTCGATCACCGCGATGAGCGTGCGCACCGGGACACCGGTGCCGCCCTTGCCGATATAGCCGAACGGTCCGCCGGTGTTGTAGGCCGGACCGGCTACGTCCAGGTGGGCCCACTGCACGCCCTCGGGCACGAATTCCTTGAGGAACAGCGCTGCCGCGAGCATGCCGCCCCACCGGTGCGGCGTGACATTGGCCAGGTCGGCGACCTTGGAGTTCAGGTCCGCGCGCAGTTCGTTCGGCAGCGGCATGGCCCAGCCGTTCTCGCCGACCGCGCGCGAGATCTCGGCGACGCGATCGCGGAACTCGTCGGTGCCCATCACGCCCGGGGTGCGGGTGCCGAGCGCGACCATCTGCGCGCCGGTGAGGGTGGCGACGTCGATGAGGTAGTCGGGTTCGTCCTCGATGGCACGCACGATGGCGTCGGCGAGGATGAGTCTGCCCTCGGCATCGGTGTTGATGACTTCGACCGTGGTGCCGCCGTATTGGGTGAGCACGTCGCCGGGGCGCTGCGCGGTGGCCGACGGCATGTTCTCGGCCATCGGCACGGTGGCGGTGACGGTGACCGGAAGACCGAGGCGCGCGGCGAGCAGCACGGTCGCGATGACCGCCGCCGCACCGGCCATGTCGGAGGTCATGTTCTCCATGTTCGCGGCGGGCTTGATCGAGATACCGCCGGTGTCGAAGGTGATGCCCTTGCCGACCAGCGCGACCTTCTTCGGCCCGCCGGCATAGGTGATGCGCACCAGCCGCGGCGGGCGGGAGGAACCCTGGCCGACGCCGATGATGCCGCCGTAACCGGCTGCCGCCAACGCGTTCTCGTCGAGCACCTCCACCTCGAGCCCGGCGGCTTCGGCGAGCACACGGGCCCGGTCGGCGAATTCGGCCGGGTACAGCGCACTCGGCGGGGTGTTCACGAAATCGCGTGCGGTGGCGACGGCTTCGGCGACCAGCTGGGCGCGCAGCAGTTCCAGCACCCCGAATTCCGGTTCCGGAACCAGCAGTTCGACGCGGACCACCGGCTGTTCGTCGGGCTTGGGCGCGCTCTTGGCCGACTTGAACGCGGAGAAGGTGTAGGCGCCCAGGTAGAAGCCCTCGGCGGCGGCGCCGAGGTCGATGCCGGACAGGGTGGTGGCGACGAGTTCGGTGCCCGAGAGCGCGCGGGCCGCGACGCCGGCGCTGCGGCGGACCTGCTCGGCGTCGACCTTCTCGGCCGCGCCGAGACCCACGGCGAGCACGCTGGTGACGTTGTCCAGCGCCGCGGGCGCGGGCACCCGGGTGAGTTCCTCGGGCTTGCCCTTGGCACCGACCGCGCCGAGTGCGTCGAGCAGCTCCGCGCGGACCTCGGGGGTGAGCACGTCGCCGAACAGGTCGGCCGGGGCGATGGCCGGTCCGTTCTCCGAGGAGGTCAAGCCGATCACCAGCACATCGGTATCCGCGGTGAGGGATTCGATGCGTGCCAGTTCCGGTCCGAGTGAACGATCTGCAACAGCGGTCATCGACCCAGATTATGTGGTCGGCGCTCGAGGGCGCACAGCTAGGTGAGCTCGGCCGCGAGCCGCGTCGCGTTCATGTACCCGATCGCCTCGATGGTCACCATCGGGTTCACACCGGGTGCGGTGGGGAAGCAGGAGCCGTCGGCGACGACGATGTTGCCGACGTCCCAGGTGGCGCCGTCCGGGTCGGTGGCGGACTGCTCGGCCGTGCCGCCCATCCGGGCCGAGCCCATGATGTGCAGCGCCCCCATCGAGCAGCGTCCCGGGCCGTACCCGGCCCGTTCGCAGGCGGCTTCGAACTGTGCGAGCGAGCCGTCGGCGCCCGGTGTGAAGGAGATGCTCGCCTGATGACCGGAGTAGATGCGTTGCGCGCCCGCGGCTTCGAGCATGGTCGCCGCACCGACGATGCCCGTGTGCAGGTGTCCGGCGTCGTAGTCGGAGAGCCGGTATCTCACCACCGGTTCGCCGCTGCGATCCACCGTCACGGTCCCCGAATCCCGGTCGCGAGTGATGACGCCGATGGAGGTGGTGCGGGCGAATTCGAGCATGGCGTCGCGATGCTGCCGTGCGCCGCGCCAGTTCATGAACCCGGTGGCCAGGCCCGGGTGCACCGGGCCGGTCTCGTAGATGACGCCGAAGCCGTTGCCGTCCAGGTCGGCGTGGTGCCTGCTGATCCGCGCCTGCAGCGCGCCCTCCCAGGGCCGGATCTCGTCCTCGAACACCCCGAACACGGCGGCGGCGGGATGTAGACGCAGGTGGCGGCCGATATTCGGGTTGCGCAGACCCGACCGGCGCAGCAGCGCGGGCGTCTGCACGGCGCCCGCGGCGACGACGACCGCGCGGGCGCGCACCGTGATCTCGACGCCGTCGGAGGTGCGAGCCGATACCGACTCCGCCCGACCGGCTTTCACCGTGATGGTGCGCACGTCGGCGTCGACGACCAGCCGGGCGCCGTGCTCGGCGGCGTCGCGCAACCAGGTCTTGGTCGCCGACTGCTTGGCGCCGAGGCGGCAGCCGTAGCCGCAGCGACCGCATTCGATCGCCGCGTCGCAGGCGTCGCCGACATTGCGCGGCAGGGTGTCGACGTCCCAGCCGAGCGCTCGCGCGCCGCGTTCGAGAATGCCGTCGCGGGCCGAGATCGGCGATTTGGCGCGGGTGACGCCGATCCGCTCACTCACCACATCGAGCGCTGTGCCGAACTCGTCACCGGCGAACTGGGGGACGCCGAGGTCGGCCCATTCCGCGCGCACGCGGTCGGGCACCGGCAGCGAGGTACTCCAGTTGACGACGGTTCCGCCGCCGAGGCAGCTCCCCGCGACCAGCGTGAGCTGGCCCTCCGCCGTGGTTGCGGGACCGGCCGCGTAGAGGGTGGTCAGCGCGGCGAGTTCGCCGTCGCCGAAGTCCTTGTCGTCGTAGTAGTTTCCGCGCTCGAGCACGACCACATCGAGCCCGGCCCGCGCGAGCACGGCGGCCGCGGTGCCACCACCGGCGCCGGATCCGACGACGACCACATCGCAGTCGAGCGTGGTCGGCCGGGTGAACCGCTGCGGCTTCAGCTCCGGTGTGGCGGCGTCGGGTGCGGGGCCGGTCGGTGCCGGGTAGCCGATCCGCTCCCACAGCGGATTCGTGCCGGTCGGGCCGGGGGTGACGTTGTACGCCAGCAGAGAGGCCTGTTTCAGGGCTTGGAAGACCGCGCGGAGCGGGGCGAGCCGGGAATCCGCGAGCCGCAGCAGAGCCGCCTCGCGCTGCGCCTGCGACAGGGTGGAGAACCGCCGGAAACCGGTACCGGTGAGCGCGCCGAACGCGCGGGTGTCCCACAGGTCGAGCAGGGTGGCGAACTGCTTGCGGTCGGCCTCGCGCGGGTTACGGCCGAGGATCGTGAGAATGGTTTCCACCGCGCCGAGGTCGGCGGCACTGGGTAGTCCGGTCTCGTCACCCGGTATGAACGTGTTGCAGATCGCGGCGAGCGTCGCGCGCTGTGCGGCCGTCGGTTCCATGAGGAAACCACCCCTTTTCCACTTCGGGTGATGTCTATCACGGACGGGGTGAACGCGCTGGGCGTCAACGGTTTCGGGCCGGACGGATGCCCGGCCCGAACCGTCAGCCAGCGACGAAGCGGACCGTCTTGGTGCTCGGGGTGTCGAGAGCGACCTCGGTGGAGGTGATCGGCTGTACGGCGGAGTCGCTGGTGTAGGCGGTGAGCTGGTAGCGGCCGGGCTGTAGGCCGCGGAAACTGGCCTGGCCGGAATTGCCGGTGAACAGGTGGCGGTGGATCGAATCGCCACAGGCGTCGACGCCGATCAGTACCACCTTGCCGCCCGCGATCGGCGCGCGCGTGTCCGCCGCGACAAGCACGGCGTCGATCTGGCCGACCGCCGCGCGGGTGTACCGGTCGTCGTACAGCGTTTCACCGCCCTGCTCGCAGCTGGTCGTGGTCTGGCCGATGGTGTCGTCGGGACCGCCCGGATGGGCGAGGGCACCGCCCGCCGTTCCCGTGAGAAGAGCTGTCGCGATCACTGCGATCGCCGAACACTGTGAAACCCCGAACCGTGGCATTGCGCCGTATTCCTCCTCGAATGTGGGTAACACTGGGGTTGGTGTTGCGTGAACTCTCGGGGCGAGACTGTACTGAGCGGAATTCCGGGGATGAATCCGGCGTTCTACTCCCACGGTTGTGCGCTACACGTGCGACCACGAGCTCTCATCGAGGAGGATCTGTGAGCGAGACCCGCAAGGCGATTCTGGCCGGTGGCTGCTTCTGGGGTATGCAGGACCTGATCCGCCGTCAACCGGGCGTTCTGTCGACTCGCGTCGGTTACACCGGTGGCGAGAACGAGCACCCGACCTACCGCAACCACCCCGGTCACGCGGAGGCCGTCGAGATCGTCTACGACCCCGAGCGGACCGATTACCGCGCGTTGCTCGAATTCCTCTTCCAGATCCACGACCCGACCACCAAGGACCGGCAGGGCAACGACATCGGCTCGAGCTACCGATCGGCGATCTTCTATCTCGACGACGAGCAGCGGCGCATCGCGCTGGACACCATCGCCGACGTGGACGCCTCCGGACTGTGGCCGGGCAAGGTGGTCACCGAGGTCACCCCGGCGGGGGAATTCTGGGAGGCCGAGCCCGAGCATCAGGACTATCTGGAGCGGTATCCCGACGGCTACACCTGCCATTTCCCGCGTCCGGGATGGAAATTGCCCAAACGCGAGAATGTGAGCTGATAGCGACGCCGACATATGCCATGATCGGCGATGTCGGCGTGAGCGCGATGACGCCGGATCGGTATGACTCATGACGGCGGCCGCGGTCGCCGCAGACGATGAGGAGATGCGGTTCGGATGACGTATGGACAGCAGCAACCCGGATATCCTCCGGCGAGACCGGATCTCAGCGTAGGCGCCGCTCTCGGGTACGCCTGGGAGAAATACAAGAACAACGTCGTCGTCTGGATCGGTATCGTCCTGATCTTCGCCGTGATCCAGGTGGCGCTCAACTTCATCTTCGGGCTCGGTAATTCCGCCGACACCGATTACAGCGGCAACTTCAGCATCGGATTCGGTGTCTGGCAGTTCATCGGCAGTGTGGTGAGCACCGTCGTCGGCTATCTGATCTCCGCGGCGATGGTGCGTGGCGCACTGGACGAAACCGACGGGCGCAAACCGGGATTCGGTGAATTCTTCAAGTTCACCAATGTCGGCGCGGTCATCGTGGCCTCGCTGCTCGTCGGTATCGCCACCGGTATCGGCTTCGTGCTCTGCATCCTGCCCGGCATCGTGATCGCCTTCTTCACCTGGTTCACGCTCTACTTCGTGCTCGACCGGAACCAGGACGCGATCACCGCGATCAAGTCGAGTTTTTCCGCGATCTCCGCCAATGCGGGGCCGCTGCTGTTGCTGGCACTCGCGCTGTTCGGCATCAATATCGTCGGCGCGTTGCTGTGTGGCCTCGGTCTGTTGGTGTCGATTCCGCTGTCGGTGCTGGCGACGGCCTACGCCTACCGGGTGATCACCGGTGGGCCGGTTGTCGGGGGCCAGAGCGTCGCCGACCCGGGTTACCCGCCGCACGGCGGTCCCGCAGGTGGATTCGGTGAGCAGCCGGGATACCGCGCTCCGGGCGCGGCTGGTTACGGCGAGCCCGGCTTCGGTGGACAGCAGCCCGGTGGGCCCGGCTATGGCCAGCCCGGTTTCGGTGGACAGCAGCCCGGTGGGCCCGGATACGGTGGTCAGCAACCTGGCGGGCCCGGTTATGGCGGCCCAGGTTCCGGTGGGCAACAGCCCGGATACGGCGGGCCGGGTTCCCCTGATCAGGGTTACGGCGGCCCGGGGACGGGTGGCGGCGGCTACGGCGGCCCAGGCTCGGGGCCGGATCTCGGCAAGCCCGACGACGAGGGCTGGGGTAGGCCCGAGAACCGCTGATCTACGCCGAGGGGCGTGCGATGATCCGTCATCGCACGCCCCTCGTGCTATCTACTCGCAGCCGTATCCGTCGCCGTCGCGATCGAGGCCGTAGTCGTCGGGACCGATGACCTTCACCTTGCCGGTGTAGACGGGTCCGTTGCCGCTGCCACCCTCGCAGTCGACGTCGCTGACGATGGGTAGGCAGGGGGAGTACGAGCCGTGGCAGCCCGAGGACTGCTGGGCGCTGGCCACGGCCGGGGTAGCGATCGCGAAGGCGAAGGCCGCGACGGCGGCGGACCCGAGGGTGACGGCGAATTTCATGTGGTGCTCCGTTCAGTTGTACAGCGGCGCACAGTGTTTCACGCGTGGGCGATTTGCCGGAAATTTCCCTGTCGGTACCTGCCGGTAGTATCGGGACGTCGTCGATCGGGGGAGGGACAATGCGGGGGAAGTGGCGGGCGTGGTCGTGGTGGATGCGTGGCCTCGTCGTCGGGCTCGCGCTGGTGGCGGTGGTATCGGTGCCGGTCGCGGGCATACTCACCGCGCTGCTGGTGTACAACGTCGGTGAGCAATCCGAGCAGGCGCGCAGCCGGGGTAAGGACGCGTTCTGGCTCGGCCACGCCTGGGTCGACGGGCGTCGCACCGATGCCGATATCGACGGGCTCGCGAAGTTGCTGGCGGGCACCGGCATTCGTGATCTGTACGTCCACACGGGTCCGCTGGAGCACGACGGGTCGTTGCGCGACGACCTGGCACCCAGAGCGCGCTGGTTCGTCGACGCGGTGCACACGAAGTTGCCCGGTATCCGGGTGCAGTCGTGGCTCGGCGACATCGTGCAGCCCGAATTCGACGGTCTCGACGTGGAATCGGCGGCGTCGCGGGAGCGGGTGGTCACCTCGGCGCGGCGAGTGCTCGACTACGGGTTCGACGGCGTGCACTACGACCTGGAACCCATCCGATCGGGGTCGCCGGGATACCTGACCCTGCTCGAGCAGACCCGCGTGACGACCGCGGCCGCCGGGGTGACCTTGTCGGTGTCGGCGCCGGTGATCGATCCGCTGCCCGGATTGCACTCGGTGGGGATCGCGGTGGCCGACCACGGGAAGTGGTGGAGCCAGGCGTATTTCGCGGAGGTGGCGCGGCGGGTCGACCAGGTGGCGGTGATGTCCTACGACACCGCGATGCCGACGCGCGCGCTCTACAGCGGCTACGTCGCGCAGCAGACGGAGCTGGCGCTGGAGGTGACGCCGGCGGAGGTCGATCTGCTGATGGGCGCACCGGCGTTCTGGGCCGACGATCCCGGCCATCACGGGGCGGCGGAGACCGTGGCGGCGGCGGTGCGTGGGATCCGATTAGGGCAGACGCGCACCGATGTGGGTCGCGCGAACTTCGGGGTGGCGTTGTATGTGGATTTCGCTGCCACGCCCCAGGATTGGGCCGATTACCGGCAGGGATGGTGCGTCACTGCGTAGCCGAAGGGGCCGGTAGTTCGGCGAGCCAGCGGTGGCCGGGGTGGACTCGGGTCAGCCAGTTGTGCAGCCGGTTCGATCGTTCCGGGGTGAGCAGTGGCAGTACGTGGTGGAAATCCGCGGAATCCTTGGCGCGATCGGCCTTCGCCTTGAACAGCAGGACCGCCTCGGGGATCAGATAGGGGATACCGGTGGGGGTGGTGCGGATCAGGTCGCGGTAGGGGAGCGTGATGGTGGGGTCGCGTCGGCAGATCCAGGTGTCGCCGTCGTGCGGTTCGCGGAACACGTCCAGGTGGTAGGCGCCGGTGAACGGATCACGTAACCAGGTCTGGTGCAGGTCGACGTTCTCGGCGGCGGCCGCGAACGACCACAGCGTGCCGTCACCGACGACATCCCACTCGTACTCGGGAAAAGCCGCCGCGATCGTCGGGAAAGCCGCTCGCGGAACAGCGATTTCGATGTCGGCGTGGGCCCGGGAGATGGTCCCGGCGAACAGATCGAGCGCCCACCCGCCTGCCACCGCCCACGGCGTCGTGCAGTCGGCGAGACGGGCGGCGACCACGCTCGGAGTCCAGGGGTCCCAGCGGCGGTCTGCTTCGAACGCGGTGATCGGACGTCCACCGTCCGGAAAGCTCATGATCCATCATGTGCACAGCCCGGCGCGGTGGCGCAAGGTTGTTGTGGGCGATGGTGATCGAGGTGAGACGGGTTCGTGAGAAACCCGGCTCAGCGGCGCCGGTCGGTGAGCCAGGCCAGCGGGCGACGGTGATGCGGGCGGGCCCGGTTCTCCCAGCGCGGGTTCTCCTCGTCGCGGCGGTACACCGTCACCCGGCCCGCCACCGAGAACCGCAGGGTGCTCGCCGTGCCGACCACCTCACCGTCGGCGGCCACCGCGATCGGGGACTTCGAGGTGATGGTGAGTTCGTGGGTCTGGCGTTCGCCGTACACCCGGCTGTGCCCGATCGCGGCCAGCATCAACGCGATCACCGCGCGGGTCCGGGAGAACCGCACGTCGGCGCGCAGCCAGCGCACATCGAGCAGCCCCTCGTCGAGGCGGGACCGGAACGCGGGCACCGCGCCGTGCGGGTGATAGGGGCCGTTGCCGATGAACAGGAACCACATGTCGTGCCAGCGGTCGTCGATGCGGATGTGGATCGGTTCGGCCCGGCGCAGGGTGACGACGAGGGCCGCGGCGAACGCGGGCCACTTGCCCCACCGGTCCTCCCACTTCTCCCGCAACCGGACCAGCTCCGGGTAGGCGCCGACACTGGCGGTGTTGATGAGGTGATGGGTGTGCGGTCCCTCTGGGGTGTCGAATTCGACTGCGGCGATGTCGACTTCGACGGCCTCACCCGCGCCGGTGGCGTCGGCCACCTCGCGCAGGTCGTAGACGCCGAGGTCGCGCGCGAAGTGGTTGAGGGTGCCCGCGGGGACGACGACCAGCGGCAGGTCGTTGCGGATCGCGACGGCGGCGGCCGCGGCGATGGTGCCGTCGCCACCGGCGGCGCCGACCGCGAGCACCGACGGGTCGATCGCCTCCTGCAGTACCTCGGCGGCGTCGCGACCGGGCACGGTGTGCAGCAGTTTCGCGGCGGGCAGGGCCTCGGCGATATCCGGGGTCGGGTCGTAGGTGGAGTCACCGGAGCGCGGATTGATCAGCAGCGCAAGGCCTTTGCCGTCGGCCAGGATCGGCGCGTCCTGCACGGCGTGTGCCTCGGCCTCGTCGGATTCGCGGATCGGCCACCAGCGACGGGTGGTGAGCGCGACGGCGGTGCCGACGCTCGCGCCGACCAGCACGTCGGAGGGCCAGTGCGCGCCGGTGTGGATGCGCGAGTAGGCGACGGCGGCGGCGACGGGAGCCACGGCGAGCGCGGTGCGCGGGCTCTCCAGCGCGACGGCCGTGGCGAACGCGGCGGCGTTGGCGCTGTGCCCGGACGGGAACGACGACGACACCGGCGCGTCGACGAGTCTGCGCCCGTGCGGCATCAGCTCGGCCGGTGGCCTGCGCCGGGGGATCAGCGTCTTGAGTACGAGATTCACCGCGATGCTCGTGCCCGCCAGGGCGATCACACCGCGCAGCGCGGCCCGGCGCGGCGGACCGGGTTTGGCCGCCAGCACCGCCGCCGTGGCCAGCCACAGCCCGCCCGTGTTCGCCGAGCGGGTCAGTCGCAGCATGCCGCGATCGATGGCGGTTTCGGGAATGCGGGACACAGCCCGGCTCATGGTCTCGTCCATCCGGGCGACATGACCGAACCGGGCGCGGGGCAGATCACTCACACCGAGAACACTACCGCCGTTGCCCGTCTTCATCTTTCGCTCGCGACCGTCGCGACCCGCGCACCCCTCGAAGCCGGGTCACGACGGTTCCCGATCAGGGGACCGGGATCGGGGACGGGTTGCAGTCGGCGGTCGGGCTCTCGCCGGACAGCGACTGCAGGATGCAGCCCACATTGATCTGGCTGCTGCCGGTCTCGGCGTGCGCGACCGGCTGGGTCAGCAGCACCGACGCGCCGGCGAGCATCAGGACGGAGATGGGTCTACGGAGATTCATGGCGTGATCCTCGCATGCTCCGGCGTGCCGAGATGCCTGGTGAGAGCCCCCAAATGCAGGGGCACGCCGCGATGTCGGGACCGCCGGATAAGCTCGCTGCCATGACCGACAACGTCCTGCTCGAAGGCCCCATCCATGCCGTTCATGTCGAACTGGGGGCAACCTTCGCCCCGTTCGGTGGCTGGGAGATGCCGGTGCAGTACGCGGGAACCGTCGGCGAGCACACCGCGGTGCGGACGACGGTCGGCCTGTTCGATGTGAGTCACCTGGGCAAGGCGACGGTGGCGGGGCCCGGCGCCGCGCAGTTCGTGAACTCGGCGCTGACCAACGATCTCGGCCGCATCCGCCCGGGCAAGGCGCAGTACACGCTGTGCTGCGCGCAGGACGGCGGCGTGATCGACGACCTGATCGCCTATTACGTCGGCGACGACGAGGTGTTCCTCGTCCCGAACGCCGCGAACACGGCCGCGGTCGTCGCCGAACTGCGCAAGACCGCACCCGAGGGCATCACCGTCACCGACGAACACCGTGAGTACGCGGTGTTCGCGGTGCAGGGACCCAAGTCCACGGAGGTGCTCGCCGCGCTCGGCCTGCCCACCGATATGGAGTACATGGCCTACGCCGACGCCGAATGGGACGGTCGGCCCGTGCGCGTGTGCCGCACCGGCTACACCGGCGAACACGGCTACGAGCTGCTGCCGAAATGGGGCGACGCCGAACCGGTGTTCCGCGCTCTGGTCGAACAGGTCCGCGCCGCGGGCGGTCAGCCCGCCGGACTCGGCGCCCGCGACACCCTGCGCACCGAGATGGGCTACCCGCTGCACGGCCATGAACTCTCCCTCGACATCACCCCGAACCAGGCCCGCACCGGGTGGGCCGTCGGCTGGCAGAAGCCGCAGTTCTGGGGCAAGGACGCGCTGACGAAGGAGAAGGCCGACGGACCGCGCCGCACTCTGCTCGGTCTCAAAGCGCTCGACCGAGGTGTGCTGCGTCAGGGCCAGACCGTTCTGCGCGACGGCGAACCGGTCGGCGAGACCACCTCGGGCACGTTCTCGCCCTCGCTGAAGGTCGGCATCGCACTTGCCCTGCTCGACACCGACGCGAAACTCGCGCCCGGCGACGAGGTGGAGGTCGACGTGCGTGGGCGCAGGCTGCGCTGCGAGGTGGTCAAGCCGCCGTTCGTCGACACCAAGACCAAGTAACAGTTACCGCCCGATAGGATCGCATCATGACAGTCGCTGCACAGTTCACCCGTATTCCGCACCCCGCGCCCATCTCGGCGCAGCAGCGGGAACAGGTACTGGCGGCGCCCGGTTTCGGGCGGTACTTCACCGATCACATGGTGTCGATCGACTACACCGACGGTCAGTGGGGCAACGCGCGGGTCGAGCCGTACGGTCCGTTGTCGATGGACCCGGCCACCATGGTCTTCCACTACGGACAGGCGATTTTCGAGGGCCTCAAGGCCTACCGTCAGCCCGACGGCAGCATCGCCACCTTCCGCATCGACGCCAACGCGGCGCGGTTCCGTCGGTCGGCGGCCCGCATGGCGATGGCGGAGCTGCCCGAGGAGCTGTTCATCGAGTCGGTGCGCCAGCTGCTCGAGGTGGACGCCGACTGGGTGCCCGCCGCCGGTGGTGAGGACTCGCTGTACCTGCGTCCGTTCATGTTCTCGACCGAGGCCGGTCTCGGCGTGAAGCCGGCCGCCGCCTACAAGTACCTGCTGCTCGCCTCGCCCGCGGGCGCGTACTTCCCGCGCGGTGTGAAGCCGGTGCGGGTGTGGTTGTCCACCGAATACGTGCGCGCCGCACCCGGCGGTACCGGTGAGGCGAAGGTGGCGGGCAACTACGCCGCCTCCCTGCTCGCCCAGGCCCAAGCCACCGAGAAGGGTTGCGACCAGGTGGTGTGGCTGGACGCCTGCGAGCGTCGCTACGTCGAGGAGATGGGCACCAACAACCTGTTCTTCGTGTTCGGCACCGGGTCGCAGGCGCGGCTGGTGACCCCGGAGCTGTCGGGTTCGCTGCTGCCCGGCATCACCCGCGACTCGCTGCTCACCCTGGCCGCCGACTCCGGCTACCCGGTGGAGGAGCGCAAGGTCTCGGTGGAGGAATGGCGCAAGGGCGCCGAATCCGGTGAGATCAGTGAGGTTTTCGCCTGCGGAACCGCCGCCGTGATCACCCCCGTCGGCTGGGTGCGTTCCCACGACGGTGAATTCGCGATCGGCGGCGGCGAGCCCGGCGAGGTGACGATGGCGCTGCGCGACACGCTCACCGGTATCCAGCGCGGCACGTTCGCCGACACCCACGGGTGGCTGCGCAAGCTGTAGTCGGCGAAAAAAGAGCGGGCCCTCGAGTGTGGGCCCGCTCTTTCGTTTGTCAGCCCGGCATCAGGGCTTGCCACTGCTGCAGGGACTGGGGACGCAGCACGTAGTTGTTGTCGCGGACCGAGGACAGCTCGGCGCTCGGCGCCTCGGAGTACCAGTGGCCCGGGTACACGACGGGATTGCCGTTCAGCCCGGCCAGGTGACGCAGGCTGCGGAACATCTCGTCGGAGTCGCCGCCGGGGAAGTCGGTGCGGCCGCAGCCGTCGACGAACAGGGTGTCGCCGGAGATGAGGCGGCCGTCGAACAGGAAGCACTGGCTGCCGGGGGTGTGGCCGGGGGTGTGGAGCAGTTCGATGTCGAAGGCGCCGACCGAGACGGTGTCGCCGTTGTCGTGGCCGGTGAGCTCGCTCGGGGCGATGCCGGTGGTCTTGGCGACCCAGTCCAGTTCGTGCTTGTTCACGTGCACGGGCACGCTGGTCTTCTCGAGTAATTCGCGCACACCGCCGAGGGTGAAGCCGAGCATGGTTCCGCCGACATGGTCGGGATGGTGGTGGGTGGCCAGCACGCCGCTCACGCGCATGCCGTCGGCGGCGGCCACCTCGACGAGGTCGGCGGCCTGGTAGGCGGGGTCGACGAGAAGGGTCTCGCCGGTCTCCCGATCGCCGATGAGATACGCGAAATTGCGCATCTGTGTCGCGATCGGATCGCCGACGGCGTAATCCCGGCCCGACAGCAGCTGACGGAAGTAGAGGCGCTCGGAAGACATGTCTTCCACTGTATTGCCACCGGTGTGCTGGCGATGCACCCGAGTACCGATGACCGGGCGGTCTGTGGGAGCGCACAACCGGTGAGCACCCCATTTGTGAACAGTGCTGGTTTCACATAGCGCTTGGATGGGGAGTCAGAGAGTCGACGAGAAGCCAAGAGCCGCAAGGGAACTCGTGATCTCGACGGTGGCGCCGAGGACGTCGCCCGAGAGGCCACCGAAGCGGCGCACGCAGTGACGGACGATCAGCACCGATCCGGCCAGGGCCGCGACAACGACGACGGGGCCGAGCCAGAAGTTGCCGGGGACGACGAACACCGAGCAGCCGAGCGCGAGGACCGACCAGAAGATCACCGAGGCGACCGGCTGGGTGCCTGCGACCAGGGTGCCGAAACCCGACTCCGGTGCGGCCGGAACACCACGTCGGCAGGCGATCACGACCGCGACCCGGCCGAGTACGACAGCGAGCACGATCGCGGCCCACCGCCTCTCGTCCACGAGCGCGGCGAAGGCGAACGCCTGAATCCCGATCGCGAAGATCAACGCCGCCACCCCGAACGGCCCCGCCGACCCCGACTTCATGATCTGCCGAGCCCGCTCGGGCGGCCCATAACTACCGAGCCCGTCGGCGGTGTCGGCGAGCCCGTCGAGGTGCATACCGCGCGTGCACAGGGCGAGCAGTCCGACGGCGAGCAGCCCGGCGAGCGCACTGGTGAGCCCGGCCCGCTCGAACATCCACAGCGCGCCGGCCACCCCACCGCCCAGCAATAGCCCGACCAGTGGTGCGAGTGTGATCGCCCGCCCGGAGATCTGCCGGTCCACCTGCGCCGGGCCGCCGACGGGGACAACGGTGAGCCAGGAAATCGCCAAGCGCACCGCGTTCACGACATCCACCTTCTGCCCAGCGGCGGTGTGGCTCCGTCGGCATCGCGTGGCTGCCCGAATTGGCGCAGTCGGCAGCGCTCGTGCAGTCGGCGGTGACTCGGCTCGAACAGGCTGGGGTGCAGCCTAATTCGTGTCGTCACTTGACCAGGTCGACGGTGGCTTCGTCGGCGGTGCTCACGCCCGCGTCGGCGAAGGTCGACATCTCCGAGAGGGTGGCGACGGCGGCGCGGAGGAGGGGGAGGGCGGTGAGGGCGCCGGAACCTTCGCCGAGGCGCATGTTCAGGTCCAGAAGTGGTTGCAGGCGGAGGTGTTTCAGGGCCAGGTCGTGGGCGGGCTCGGTGGAGCGGTGGGCGGGGAGCCACCATGCTTTCGCGCCCGCGGCGAGGTCCTCGGCGACCAGGGCGGCGGCGGTGACGACGACACCGTCGAGCAGGACGGGGGTGCGGCGGGTGGCGGCCTGGGCGAGGAAACCGACCATGGCGGCGAAATCGGCGCCCGCCGCCACGCGCAGCAGTTCGACGGGATCGGCGGCGACCGGGCGGGCCCGGCGCATGCCGTCGCGGATGGCGGCGACCTTGCGGATCCAGCCCGCGTCGTCGATACCGGTGCCGCGTCCGACGGCGGCGACCGGTTCGGTGTTGGTGAGGGTGGCGACGAGGACGGTGGCGGGGGTGGTGTTGCCGATACCCATGTCCCCGGCGACGAGCAGATCGGCGCCCGCGTCGACCTCCTCGTCGGCGATCGCGCGGCCGGCCGCGAGCGCGGCGGCCACCTCTTCCTGAGTGAGCGCGTCCTCACGGTCGATGGAGCCCGAGCTGCGGCGCACTTTGTGCTGGGAGACCGTCGGGTCGGTGTCGCCGTCGACGGAGATGTCGGCGACGCGCACGGTCGCGCCCGCGACGGCGGCCAGCGCGTTCACCGCCGCCCCACCGGCCAGGAAGTTCGCGACCATTTGCGCGGTGACCTCGCTCGGATACGCGGAGACGCCGTGCTCGGCGACACCGTGGTCCCCGGCGAACACCACCACACGGGCACGTTCGAACTGCTTCGGCGGACACACACCTTGGCAGGCGGCGATCCAGTTGCCGAGTTCCTCGAGCCGTCCCAGCGATCCGGCCGGTTTCGTCAGCTGCGTCTGGCGCTGCTCGGCCGCGGCACGCACCTGCGCGTCGGGGGCCGCGACCGGGCCGAATCCGTGTGTCACTGGCAAGCCTTTCGACAAAGTGGTTCTTCGCTGCTCATCTTGCCCGGACCACGGTGTGCCGGGCGACCCCGGCTCATTTCAACCGGACCGGCAGCCCGGCCACGATCAGGAACGCCTCGTCGCACACCTGGGCCAGCCGTTGATTCAGGGTGCCGATCTCGTCCCGGAACAGCCGACCCGACCGCGTCGCCGGAATGACGCCCATCCCCACCTCGGGCGACACGATCACCAGCCGCTGCCGATAGGCCGCGACGGCCGCGACGAGTTCGTCGCAGTCCGGGCTGACGGTGCCACGCGGTGCTTCCCAGGCGGCGCGGGCGTCGAGGCGGGCGGTGAGCCAGGTGCCGATGTCGTCGAGCAGGGTCGCGGGTGCTTCGGTGGTGAGAACCGTTGCGGGCTCGGTGTTCTCGACGGTCGACCAGTGCGCCGGGCGCCGGTCGCGATGGACGGCGACGCGCTCGGCGAAGTCGTTGTCGGTGGGGTCGAGGACGGCGGTGGCCAGATAGCGCACCTCGGTCGCCTCGGCCAGCAGTCCCTCGGCGAACGCGGACTTGCCCGACCGGGCGCCGCCTAGAACGAGGGTGCGTGAGGCAGTGGCCGACATGGCAGCACGGTAGCAATCGGCGCCGCTCGCCGGGAACCTCAGGCTTCGCCGAGTGCCTGCAGGATCATCGGCCGGGCGTTGGCCAGCGACTGCTGCCAGTACGGCCAGGTGTGGGTGCCCGCGGTGATGTCGACGCGGGCGGGGATGCCGAGGGCGGTGGTTCGTTCCCGGAAGATGCTGGCCGCGATCACGGCCAGCGATTCGATGCCCATCGCGTTGACGGTGTTGCCCACCGCGGAGCTCGCGTCGAGGGGACCGGGTACGCCGTTGCCCGAGGTGATGTAGAGCGGCAGGCCGCGCAGCAGTTCGGCTTGGACGGTCGCGTCGTTGCGCCGCCAGGCGGGATCACCGACCGGGCCCCACATGTCGTCGAGATTGAAACGTCCCTCGTCGAGCATGGCGGCGCGCATCGTCAGATCCCAGCCAGGGAAGGTCGGGTTGAGGAAACCGGAGAACGCGCCCGCGAACCGGAACTGGTCACGGTGGTGCGCGGCCAGCGCCAGCGCGGCGTTGCCACCCATCGAGGCGCCGACCACCGCGTTGTTCGTGCGTGAGACACCGTATCCGGCAAGGAAGTCCGGTAGTTCGCGGGTGAGGAACGTTTCCCATCGGTAGGTCGTGGCCTGGCCGTTGGTGCTGCTCGGGCGGTACCAGTCGGTGTAGAAGCTCGAATGCCCGCCGACGGGGAACACCAGAGTGACGTTGTCACCGGCGAATCGGTTCAGCACATCGGTATCGGTCGTCCACTGACTGTGGTCGGCCGGTGCACGCAAACCGTCGAGCAGATACAGCGCGGCCGAACCGCCCCGCGCCGCCCACCGTACCTGCACCTTGATCGGCCCCATGCTCGACGGAACGAACAGTTCCTCGAAACCACCTGCGGGCGTGCGCAACACGGGCGCGGCAGGCACGGCCGCGGCCGTTACCGAACCGGCCGACGACACCACCACAGCCGCAGTCACGGCCGCCAGAACCGTCCTCAACCGCGCGAAACTTCCCCACCCGCTACGAACCACCGTTCCAGCTGACCAGGTTCTCCATCGCAGGTCAAGTAACTCCACCTTCTCGATGAACCGACGTGTTCACAAATTATGAACCGTCACAGGCGAATCGGTGGCGAACGAGCGAATGCATGGCTTGCCATGTATTATCGGGGCAGACGACGGAAGGTGGGCTCGCGATGGACCGCGGTGACTCGCTCGGATACGTGATCAACCACCTCGCGCGCCTCATGGAACAGGCGCTGCGCGACCGCATCGCCCGCCACGGCGTGGTGCCGGGCCAATTCGCGCAACTGCTCGCGCTGTACGAGCAGGAGGGGGTCTCGCAGCAGGAGCTCTGCGAGAAGGTTCGTATCGACCAGTCGACGATGGCGCACACGCTCAAACGGATGGAGCGCGACGGCCTCGTCGAACGCACACCCGACCCGGCGGACGGCCGGCGGACACTGATCCACCTCACCGACCGGTCCCGCCGGCTCCGCCCCGCATTGGAAGCGGCGGCCCGAGAGGTGAACGCCCTTGCGACAACGGGATTCTCCGACGCCCAGCGGGAAGAACTGCTGCGCCTGGCCGCCCAGGCGATCGGCAACCTCGAAGCCGATCGCGGCACCTGACGACCGAACAGAGGCATCCCATGCTCACTCGAATCCACCCCATCGCGGGCGTGATCGGCCTGCTCACCATTCTCACGTTCTGGGTGTCCACGGTGCTCAGCGAGCTCAGCGGCTCGAAAGACGCCGTCGTCGCGGTGAAGCAGACCATCCCCTGGGCGCTGCCGGTGCTGGTCCTCGCGCTCGCCGCGACCGGCGGCACCGGGTTGCGGCTGGCGGGAGGATCGACGCTGCCCGTCGTCGTCGCGAAGCAGCGGCGGATGCCGATCATCGCGGCCAACGGGCTGTGCGTATTGATCCCGTCGGCGATCGTGCTCGCGGTTCTCGCTCGGCACGACCGGTTCGGGCCGCTGTTCTACGGAGTGCAGGCGCTCGAACTCGTCGCGGGCGCCGTCAATATCGTCCTCATGTCGCTGAACGCGCGCGACGGTCTGCGCCTCACCGGGCGGTTCCGAAACCCGGAAAAGGTGTAGTCGTTCAGTTTCCGGAGCCGAAGCGCCTGCGGTACTCGGTGGGGGCGAGGCCGACCTGGCGCTGGAAATGGTGGCGCAGCAGGGCACCGGATCCGAAACCGCACTGGTCGGCGACGCGTTCCAGTGGCAGCTCGGTGGCTTCGAGCAGGTGTTTGGCGAACAGCACGCGCTGCGTGGTGAGCCATTTGACCGGGGTGGTTCCGGTTTCGGCGGCGAAGCGGCGGGCGAAGGTTCGGGTGGACATGCTGGCGCGGGCGGCGAGTTCGTCGACGGTGTGCGGATGCGCCAGGTTCTCGCTGAGCCAGGCGAGGATGTCGGACAGGCCCGCCGCGTGGCATTCGGGGATGGGCTGCTCGATGAACTGGCGCTGACCACCGTCGCGCTGGGGTGGCACCACCATGCGGCGGGCGATGCCGTTGGCGGCGGCCGTGCCGATCTCTCGGCGGACCAGGTGCAGGCAGGCGTCGATGCCCGCCGCGGTGCCCGCACTGGTGATGAGGTTGCCTTCGTCCACGAACAGCACGTCGGGGTCGACGGTGGCCTCGGGGTACTTGGCGGCGAGGGTGTCGACGTAGCGCCAATGGGTTGTGCATTTGCGCCCGTCCAGCAGGCCCGCCTCGCCTGCCAGGAACGCCCCGGAACAGACGGTGAGCACGGTGGCGCCCGCGTCGGAGGCCGCGCGCACCGCCTCGACGACGCCGGGCTGGTAGGCGTGTTCGGTGGTGAAGGGGAACGCCGGAATCGCGACGAGATCGGCGTGCAGGAGCTCGTCGAGACCGTATTCGGGTGTCACGGTGACGCCGGGAGTCGTCGAGCGCAGCGGCTTACCCGGCTCCGCCCCGCACACCCGGAACTCGAAACCGGGCAAACCGTCGGCGGTGCGGTCGAGCCCGAAAACCTCGCAGACGACACCGAACTCGAACATCGCGAGCTTCTCGTTGAGCACGACCGCAACCCTGGACAGCATCACCCCATCGTACTGGCCGGATTTTTACGCACAATGACAGAACAGCCACTTTCGGCCGAAAACTAACGGGCGCAAAATTACTGCCATGCTTACTTTTCTGATCGTCCTCGCCGCCATCACCGCACTCGCCGTCCTCGCCGGACGTGGCACCGCGGGCGCCACCGGGGTCATCGACCGCGACGCCCAGCGCATCGATGCCGAACTCCGCGCGATCGCCGGCTACTCGACCGAGATCCGTCCGGGCCACTTCTGAAACAACGAATGCCGTCCCATCCGGGTGGATGGAACGGCATTCGCGCAGATGGGGAAGCTATACCGCGTCGCCGGGGCCGACCCGGGGCTTCGGAGCACGCATCTTGCGGATCTGGGACGCGCGGACGAAGGCGTACCAGCCCAGCTTGAAACCGGTATCGGTGGTCTCGGGGAACCGCTCGATCACCCGGTTGTTCACGATCTTGCCGAGCACGAAACCCTCGATGATCATGAACAGCATCATCACCAGCATGGCCAGGGTGACGATGCTCTGCAGCTGCGGCGCCACGAACATCGACAGGATGAGCACCAGCGCCATCGGCATGAACAAACCGACCAGGTTGCGTCGCGCGTCGACCAGATCGCGCACATACGCGCGGACCGGGCCCTGATCGCGGGGCAGCAGGTACTTGTCCTCGCCCGCCAGCATCCTGGCGCGCCGCTCCTGCACAGCGGCGCGACGATCCGCGGCCGCCGCCTTGCGGTCGGCGCGGTTGCCCTTGGCCGCCTTGCGGCGGGCCCGCGCCTCCTTGGCCGTCATCGGGGCGGGCGCCACCGGGCCGCGTCGTTTGCCTTCGGCGTCACGCCTTTTCGGGGTCGGACGACCCTTACCGGGCGTGGTCGATGCGGGTGCGGCGGCGGTCTTCTCGACGTCGGGCACCGAGGGGTCGACGGACTCGTCGATGGTGCTGGACTCGTCGCGACGGAACAATTTCACGTTCACCAGGCTATTCGATCGGGTCGAGCAGGGGGAAACTCGGTCTCCCCGGCGGTGCCGGTGGTCTCACCGCCGAACCGATGCGAGCTGGATCACACCCGATAGGCGAGTAGTGTGGGCACGAGCACCCGGGGCGGGTCCACACGCGCCGGCATGGGTGGCAAAATGGAATAACGCAGCCGGTGCGATGTGTTGATTTCAGTCGTGCGCTGTGCACCTGAGGTCCGTTGACGGGCTGAGCCGAACTAGGAGTGTCCATGACTGTGCAGAACGAGACCGCCACCGAAACCCACGGTGCGACGCTGACCGACGCTGCCGCCGCCAAGGCGAAGGCGCTGCTCGACCAGGAAGGTCGCGACGACCTCGCCCTGCGGATCGCCGTGCAGCCGGGTGGCTGTGCCGGCCTGCGGTACCAGCTGTTCTTCGACGACCGCGTCCTCGACGGTGACATCGTCGTGGAGTTCTCCGGTGTGAAGCTGGCGGTCGACCGCATGAGCGCTCCCTACATCCAGGGCGCCTCGATCGACTTCGTCGACACCATCGAGAAGCAGGGCTTCACCATCGACAACCCGAACGCCACCGGTTCCTGCGCCTGCGGCGATTCGTTCAACTGAGGTCGGCTGCCGCGGGTTTGCGGGCTCCGTGAACCCGCGCTCACATGCGGCGCGACGACGTGGCGAGGTGACCAAGAGGTGAACTACCGGCGGTCACGCTTGCTACGGTTGAGGTCCGGGATCGGGTGATCCCGGGCTTCTTTGTTTCCGTCTAGCGCCGAAGGGGCTTCGCCTCGTGTCTGTAGCCGTGTCCGCGTCCATCGCCACCGACCACCTCATGCGTTTCCCCGGCAAATTCGCCGATGCGCTGCTCGCCGATCAGCTCGACCATGTGTCGCTCAGTTTCCTCGTCGACGATCTGCAGATCCGCCGCGGCGGCGTCGCGGGCAATATCGCCTACGCGATGGGGCTGCTGAAGCAGCGTCCGCTGCTCGTCGGTGCGGTCGGCGCCGACTTCGCCGAGTACCGGAAGTGGTTGGAGGACAACGGGGTCGACTGCTCGGCCGTGCATGTGTCGACCAAGTCCCACACCGCCCGTTTCGTGTGCACCACCGACGAGACGATGGCCCAGATCGCGTCGTTCTACCCCGGTGCCATGAGCGAGGCGCGCGAGATCGACATCGCCGCGATCGCCGCCGAGCACGCGGTGGATCTGGTGCTGGTCGGCGCCAACGACCCCGAGGCGATGATCGCCCACACCCGCCAGGCCAAGGCGCAGGGCATTCCGTACGCGGCCGACCCCTCACAGCAGCTGGCCCGCCTCGACGGCGAGCAGGCCGCCGAACTCGTCGACGGCGCCGCCTACCTGTTCACCAACAAGTACGAGTGGGCGCTGCTGCAGTCCAAGACGGGCTCGAGCGAAGCCGAGATCACCGCGAAGGTCGGCATCCGGGTCACCACCCTCGGCGCCGAGGGCGTGCTCGTGGTCGACACCGACGGCACCGAGGTCCGCGTCGGCGTGGTTCCCGAGCTGAGCAAGGTCGACCCGACCGGCGTGGGCGACGGTTTCCGGGCGGGCTTCCTCACCGCCCACCGCGCGGGCCTGAGCCTGGAGCGCGCCGCCCAACTCGGCTCCCTCATCGCCGTCCTCATCCTGGAGACCACCGGCACCCAGGAATGGACCCTCAACACCGAGGACGCCCTGGAACGCCTCACCAAGGCCTACGGCCCCGAAGCCGCCGACGACCTGGCCGTCCTCCTCTAGCCGTACACTCGATCACCACGCTCTGGTGGCGGCATCGCCCCAGAAACTTCCGCCACCAGAGCGTGGTGATCTTGAAAAGACGAACGCCCCCGAGATTTCCCGGGGGCGTTCGTGTTGTCAGAGGGAGACGGGGTAGGTCGGTTCCTGGATCTCCGGCTTGATGCGGTCTTCGACGAAGATGCCGTGCCAGACCATGAAGACCAGCAGGGTCCACAGGCGGCGGCTGTGGTCGGAGACGCCCGCCTTGTGGTCACGCAGCATCTGCAGGACGGCCTGCTTGTTCAGCAGGTGATCGGTCTGGGACTCGGCGATCTGGGACTCGGCCCAGTCGTAGAGTTCGGTGCCGCGCAGCCAGTGGCGCAGGGGAACCGGGAAGCCGAGCTTGGCGCGGTTGAGGACGTGGTCGGGGACGATGCCGTCCAGGGCCTGACGCAGCGCGTACTTCGAGGTTTCCTTGGTGATCTTCTGGTCGTAGGGCAGACCCTGGGCGACCCGCATCACCTCGTTGTCCAGGAACGGCACGCGCAGTTCCAGGGAGTTGGCCATGGTCATCTTGTCGGCCTTGACCAGGATGTCGCCGCGCAGCCAGGTGAAGA
This sequence comes from Nocardia sp. JW2, assembly GCF_051843015.1. Lineage (NCBI taxonomy): Bacteria > Bacillati > Actinomycetota > Actinomycetes > Mycobacteriales > Nocardiaceae > Nocardia > Nocardia sp. JW2. The sequence goes on along the minus strand of NZ_JBPXLK010000011.1, from coordinate 118,257 downwards.
GATCCAGATGCTGCATGCGGGCGACCGGGTCCCAGCCCTGGGACTGGGCGTAGATCGGGGCGGTGACGTCCTGATGGGTCCATTCGGGGCGGAACTCGCGCAGCACCGAACGCAGTTGGGCGTCGTTGAAGCTGCGGGCATTGCCGTAGTAGCGGTCCTCGAGGGTGAGCGAACCGCGCTGCAGCAGCGACTTGCCGCGCTTGCCGTCGGGGATGCGGTCGCCGAGCTTGCCGACGAGCTTGCGTACTCCGGCGGGCAGGTATTCGAAAGGCTTGAGCGACAACGGTTCCCGGTAGATGGTGTAGCCGCCGAACAGCTCGTCGGCGCCCTCACCGGACAGCACGACCTTGACGTGCTTACGGGCTTCCTTGGCCACGAAGTACAGCGGAACGAGCGCCGGGTCGGCGACCGGGTCGTCGAGGTACCAGACGATCTCGGGGATGGCGGCGGCGAACTCGGCGGGGGAGACCACCTTCACGATGTGGCGGGCGCCGATCAGCTCGGCGCTCTCGGCGGCCACGTCGACCTCGGAATAGCCCTCGCGTTCGAACCCGGTGGTGAAGGTGATGAGCTTCGGGTTGTGGCGCATGGCCAGCGCGGCGATGGCGGTGGAGTCGATGCCGCCGGACAGGAACGAACCGACCGTGACATCGGCGCGCATGTGCTTGGCGACCGAGTCCTCGAGCGCGGCGGCGATCTCCGCGTAGCGGCCCTGTGCGGCGCCCTCGGCGAACGGGCGCACCCGGAAGTCGGGGCGGAAGTAGCGGGTGGCCGACGGCTGCGCGCCCACCCGGACCGTGGCGTAGGTGCCGGATTCGAGGCGGCGGATGTTCTTGTGCAGCGACTCGGGCTCCGGCACGTACTGCAGCACCGTGTAGTGCTCGAGGGCGCGCGGGTCGAGCTCGTCGGAGAGGCCGAGCGGGCTCAGCAGTTCGAGCACGCTCTTCTTCTCGCTGGCGAACGCGGTGCCGCCGGGGCCGGTGGCGTAGAACAGCGGCTTGATGCCGAAGGGGTCGCGGGCCAGGAACAGCTCCTGCTTCTCGGTGTCCCAGATCGCGAACGCGAACATGCCGCGCAGCTTGCGCACGGCCTCGGGGCCCCAGAAGTGGAAGGCGGCGACGATCGACTCGCCGTCGCCGTCGGTGGCGAAGATCTTGCCCTCGGGGAATTCGGCGCCGTGCTCGGCGGCCAGCTGCTCGCGCAGTTCGAGGTAGTTGTAGATCTCGCCGTTGAAGGTCATCGCGTAGCGCTGCGGGTTGTCCGCGGGGCCCCAGCGCAGCGGCTGGTGCGAGTGCTCGATATCGATGATGGAGAGGCGGTTGAAGCCGAAGATCATGTGATCGTCGTGCCAGGTGCCCTTCTCGTCCGGGCCGCGGTGGCGCTGGCAGTGCAGGGCGTCGTAGACCTGATCGACCACCTCGGTCGTCGCCGCATCAGCTGTCAGGAATCCGAGCAGTCCGCACACGTGTCGGCAACCTTCTCTCGTTCGATGTGCGCATGAGCGACCCTGGCGGGCTCGGCGCGTGGACGTCCGGCGCGACGGGGTCGACCGGGGTTGCACTGAACTCTACCGACTCCACCCGCCCGGTACCCAGGCGAGCGGGCATGTGCGCGGCGAAACCCGGTGCGGCGGTTCGCGCGTCCGCGCGAATCACCGGGTCGCGCGGACAGAACCGCAGGTCGTGCGGTCGCGTCCGATCAAGGCGGAGTGTCGAATCCGACCCCGCGACAAGACAGCACCCGCTTTGGTCTACGCTGCGTAGTACTCAGGTCCTTCTCAGGTGAACCGGCGTCACAGCCGCGATACTCGGGACGGACCGAAACGTGCTGGAAAACGTGTCGGACGGGCGGATCGCGGCCCCGAAGACGCAAAGTGTCGGAATGTGTAGCGACCAGGAAGGCGTGAGCGTGGCGCACAAGGCGAGCGAAGAGATCGGGGCTCGACCCGTTCGGGGTCGGCAGGGCCGTATCCTTCGGCGGGCCGGGCTGGCGGTGTCCTTGGGGATGACTGCTCTCCTGGTCTCGGGCTGCTCGATCGACAATGTTTGGCTGCGGTTCGGCTGGCCCTCGGGCATCACGCCGCAGGCGACCCGGATGCGGGAGCTGTGGACCTGGTCGGTCCTGGCCGCGCTCGCCATGGGCGTGCTGGTGTGGGGTCTGACCTTCTGGACCGTCATCATGCACCGCAAGCGCAAGGACTCCCCGGAGTTCCCGCGCCAGACGGGCTACAACGTGTCGCTGGAGCTGACCTACACCGCGATCCCGTTCGTGATCATCGCGGTGCTGTTCTACTTCACCGTCGTCGTGCAGAACTACGTGCACGAGAAGACCGACAACCCGGACGTCACCGTCGACGTGACCGCCTTCCAGTGGAACTGGAAGTTCGGCTACCGCGATGTGGCCAACGTGGGCGGCCTCACCTGGAACGGCATCGACACCGAGCGGGAGCAGGCCAACGAGGAGCAGCTGCGCGGTTACGAGGAGCGCGAGGACGAGCACGGCCTCAAGCAGCCGGGCCCCGTGCACGGCAAGCCGGCCAACGACATCCTCTCGTACCTGCACTACGACAAGGTCGAGACCGTCGGTTCCAGCACCGAGATCCCGATCCTGGTGCTGCCCACCGGCAAGCGCATCGAGTTCCAGCTCGCCGCCGCCGACGTGATCCACGCCTTCTGGGTGCCGGAGTTCATGTTCAAGCGCGACGTGATGCCGAACCCGAAGGAAAACCAGTCCGACAACGTCTTCCAGATCTCCGAGATCGAGAAGGAAGGCGCGTTCGTCGGGCGCTGCGCCGAGATGTGCGGCACCTACCACTCGATGATGAACTTCGAGGTCCGCGCGGTCTCGCCGGAGAAGTTCGCCCAGTACCTGCAGGCGCGCATCGACGGCAAGACCAACGGTCAGGCCCTCGAGGCGATCGGCGAGTCCCCGGTGGCCACCTCCACGTACCCCTTCAACACCAAGCGCGATATCAAGAGCGCTTCGGTGAACGAGAGCAAGTGAGGATTCTGATATGAGGATCGAAGCACGGATCTTCGAACTGCTCACGGCGTTCTTCATCCTGGTGGGCATCGTCTACGGCTTCTTCACCGCGCAGTCGCGCACCGGCATCGAGTGGGCCGGTACCACCGCGATCGTGCTGACCGCCGGCCTGTCGCTGATCATCGGCACCTACTTCCGGTTCGTCGCCCGCCGCATCGACCTGCGGCCCGAGGACTTCGAAGATGCCGAGATCGTCGACGGTGCAGGCGACCTGGGCTTCTTCTCGCCCGGCAGCTTCTGGCCCATCACCCTGGCCGCCGCCGGTTCGGTGACGGCGCTCGGCCTGGCGTTCTTCCAGTTCTGGTTGATCGGCCTCGGCGTGGTGATGGTTCTCGCTGCTGCCGCCGGCCTGGTCTTCGAGTACTACCTGGGCGTCGAGAAGCACTGACGCGCTACGCACAATCGCCGCAATCCTGAACAGGATTGCGGCGATTGTCGTTTCGGGACCTTCCGGGATCAGGAGCGGCGCGTCGCGGCTCTGGCCGCGCCCGCGCTGCCGATCACGAGCAGCAGGATCGCCAGCGCCCACCGTCGTTGCTCCTCGACGACCGGGCGCGCGTCGACGACCTCGGGTTCCCGTTCATGCGAGGCCGGGATCCGCACCGGTGGCCTCGGCGGGACCGTCGAAGGAACCGCGGGCGGGCTGGTCGGTGTGCTGGGTCGGGGTTGTTCGGTGCGAGCCGGTGGTGTGGGGAGTGCGGGAGCCTGCTGGGGTGGAGCGGGCGCCGGCGGCTCGGGCACGACCGGTGGTTGCGGGGGTATCGGGGCGGGAGCGACCGGCGGCGGGTCCGGGTTGGGCAGCGCCGGGGCCGGGATGTCGAACGGAGCGGGAGCCGGTGGGGGTATGTCGAACGGGGCGGGAGCCGGTGGGGGGACGGCGGGCGGGACGGGTGCCGCTGGCGGTGGGACGTCGGGCGGGGGCACAGGAACGGGGGCCAAGGGCATTCCGGGCTCGGGGTGAGGTGGCTCGGGTGGCACCGGGATTCCAGGCAGGTCGCCATGGCCCGGTGGGTCGAGTGGCGCGAGCAGGGGCGGCTCCGGCGCGGGGCCGGGCGGGTTCGGCTCGGGGACAGCGGGGTGAGGCGTTGTGCTCGGCGTCTCGGGGACCGGCGCGGGCGCGGGAGGGGGCGACGGCGGTTCAGGAGGCGCGTCACGCCGGGGTGCGGGGCCGGGGATGATGATCTGGGCGTAGGGGGCTTTCGGGCCGGGCTGGTTTTGCGAGTCACGGTCGGGTTCCGGGGCGGATACCTTCGGCGCGGCTGGTGTGTTCGGCATCTGCGGACGTGACGGGGCCGCGGGCCGCCCGTCGATCGGGGTCGGTGGCGGCGGGTAATGGTCGACGGGTCGGTCCGGTCGGATCCCACCGCCCGGGATCCCGTTGGCGGGGATTCCGCCGCCCGGATCGGCGCCGGGGACGAACGGAAATCCGGGTGCGGCGTCGACCGCACCCGGCAACCACAGGCCGGCACCTATCGCTATCGCGCAGAATCCCGTGCGCATCGGTGTTCTCACGTGAGCTGAGCCAGAATCGTGGTGAAGGCGTCGGGCCCGATTTTCGCGGCCCGCCCGTACGGGTTCTGGAGCTGGTAGATCGTGTAGATCATGAAGGTGACCACGGCGGCGAAGCTGGCCACCACCACCACGTGGACACGGGCGCTGGTGCCGGCGAACATCAGCGACAGGCCGATCGACAGCAGCGCGCCGAGCATCAGCGCCACCCACATCATCGGCGACAGCGTGCTGCCCGCGGCCTCCACCCGGGTCTGACGTGCCTCGTAGACCTCCCACAGCCGGTCCGCCGCCGCGATCTGGCGGGAACGCTGCCATTCGTCGGCCGCCGGTGTGGCGGCGATGGCGGTGCGCACCTCACTGAGCTCGGTCCAGGCGGTGTCGTCGACCTCCTTGGCGGCCTTCATGGCAGGCCATTCCACCTCGATCACCTCGCCGGTGTAGCGCCGCACCGAGGCGGAGATGGTGCTGCGGGCGGGTTCCGGCAGTGAATCGCCGGCCCACTGCAGGGCGAGCAGCCGGTCGGCCTCGTCCGAGACCGCTTTCTCGGCGGCGGAGTTGGTATCGAGTACGCCGATGAGCAGGAACGAGGCGAGCACCACCTGCAAACCGGCGACGAGGGTGAACACCTGGCCCACCGACTCGTTGACCGATTCGCCCTCATGGCCTTTCCCGCGCCTGCGCAGGTAGTACGCGCACGTACCGGCCAGGCCGGCGATCAACACGACCCACAGCAGGGCTTCCCACAGCATGTCTCAGACATCCTTCGTCGGGTGATCGAATATGACCGGAAGTGAATCCAGGCAGATGTGTCTGCCGTTCTCGAAGTAGCGGGTCGGTGTGCCCGCCAGGTGGTAATTCGGATACCTGGCGAGTTCGGCTAGGACCAAGGCGAATTCCTGCCGCGCGACGTGCGCGCCGAGGCAGAAGTGGATGCCGTGGCCGAAGGTGAGGTGCCGGATCGGACCGCGATCGAGCCGGAAGGTGTCGGGGTCGTCGAACCGGCGTGGGTCGCGGTTGGCGGCCCCGGTGAGCAGCACCACCCGCGCACCCTCGGGAATCACGGTGTCGCCGACGACCACCTCGGTGGTTGTGCACCGGGTGCCGTGGTCGACCGGCGCCCACAGCCGCAGCGTTTCCTCCACCGCGGCCGGGATGAGGGTGGGATCGGCCCGCAACCGGTCCTGCAGATCGGGTCGCCGGGCCAGCTGCCAGAGCAGGTGCGCGAGGGTGTTCATCGACGTTTCGTGGCCTGCGATGGCGAACGCCACCAGCATCACATGCAGTTCGTCGTCGGTGACGGGCCTGCCGTCGAACTCCGCACGGACCAGAGTGGAGAGGTAGTCGTCACCGGGTTCGTCTCTGGCCCTGGCGATTTCCTGCCGGAAGAGTTCGGCGAACGGCGGCCAGAACCCGTCGGCGTTGGGGTCGGCTGCCATCCGGTCCCAGGTGTTGGCGGTGAGATCGCGGATGCGCCGCTGAGCGTCGGGGGAGAAGCCGACGGCCATGCCGACCACTGCCAGCGGCAGCGGCACCGCCAGTTCACTCACCAGGTCGGCGGACCCGCGCCGGGCCGTCGGCCCGATCAGTTCGGCCACCGCGACCTCGATGCGTGGCCGCAATTTCTGTGCGGCCGCGAGCAGGAACGGTGGGCGCATCAGTGACCGGTAGTTGCCGTGCTCCGGCGGGTCGTACTCCAGCGGCGCGAAGCGTGGCGTGCCTTCGGCTTTCGGGAAGAAGACCCCCGCGGCCGAGCTGTAGGTCTCGTGGTCGGTGAGGGCCGCGGCCACGTCGTCGTAGCGGGCGAGCAACCACATTCCGCCGTAGGCGGGGGAGTAGGTGACCCGGCTCTGTTCGCGGATCGTCCGATGCACTTCGATCGCCACATCGGGAGTGAAGGCTGGATCGTGATGATCGAATCGCTGGGCCAGACGGGCGAATTCGGCCTCGGGAAGCAGTGTGGTCATCGCAGCACCGCTTCCACGGCCGGGGCGAGCTGGGCGAAGGGGTGGATGCGGTGCGGGTCGTAGGTCTCGTCGACGACCCATTTGACCAGTCGGCGCATCGGTTCGATCCCGTCCTGCGGGGTGTCGGAGCGGAAGTGCGTGGCGAAGCCGAGTGAGACCAACCGTTGCGCGCCCGCGTGTGGCGCCAGGTCACGCAGGGTGTGTTTGAGCGATTCCGGCCATACCCCGACGGTCTGGGTGTAGGCGTTCATCGCGTCCAGTGCTCGTTCCGGGTGATCTATCGGGACGACATTGGCGACCCGACCGCTGAGCGAGGCGTGGAAATCGACCGGTTCGTCGGACAGCGAGACCAGCACCGCGCCTTCGTCGTTCGTTCCGCCGAAGACGCGGAAGAAGGCCGGGCTGGTGCGCAGGGCGGCGATATCGCGGCGCAGTCCGGGGTCGAATCGGGTACCGGCCGTACTGACCGCCGGAGGCAGTGCCTGGATCTGTTCGTGGAGCAGTTCGCCCCACCGCACCGCTTGTTCGATGCCCGCCGTGTCCGTGCCGGTGCAGACGTAGACGACCCGGGCGTTGAAGCACGCATCCTGATTGAGCAGGCCGACATCGGCGGCGGCGAGTGCCGCGGTCTCGTGCAGGGCGTCGTCGTCGGTGAACGCCTCGGGCCCGATGACCGTGGCGCTGAGCTTCGGATCGAGGGTGACCAGTTCCAGTCCGGGTTGTTGATAGCGGGTGAGGTGCCGGACGGCGGCGAATCCGCCCCAGGCGACAAGCTTTTCGACATGAGCCGGCCGGTAGAGCGCGCTCTCGAACCGCTCGTCCCCGCCGCGCCAATAGGCGACGGCGAGATGCCGTACCAGCGGATGCGTCGGATCGACCTCGGCCATCGTCCGCGCGAGCGCGACGGCGGTGTAGGGGTCGTTGGCGGGCAGTTTCACCACCGCGTCACCCCGGGTGAGGGCGTTGCGCACCAGGGTGATCGCGGCGATGATCGGGTTGTTGCCCGCGATGACATGCACGGTCCTCGCCCCGAAGGCCCGCACCCTCGCCGAGCCCCATTCGGCCCAACCGTCGAGATACCGGACGCCGATGGTGTTCTGGGCCAGGTCGAGGGTGGTCTCGCGGGCGAACAGTCCGGCCAGCTGACCGTAGGTGGAGCGCAGCACGGGCTCGGTGAGTCCGGAGCATCCGACGAGTTTGCCGAGGGCTTCCCGCAGGTAGGGGTTGTCGTCGGGGTGTAGTCGCTGTCCGACCTCGTCGAGAAAGTCGATGATGTCGGTGGTCGGGAGTTCGTGGATGTCGCGCATGCTCGTCGGTCCGGGGCAGACCAGGCCGGGGAACAGGCGGTGTGCGTCGGGTGCCCGGAAGGCGGCGTTCCCGGCGCCGAATTCGGGGCCGTCGTCGTGCACGGTTCGCCCGCGCACGAACGCGGGAGCCAGCGGTGTCCCCGTCATCAGAGCTCACCGTTGAGGAAGGCCAGCGCCTCGTCGAGCGCTTCCGCGGTGGCGGCGCAGGTGATCTTGTCGTCCCCACCGGGACCGGCGAAGCGGCTGATGGCCGCGCCGATCCGCGGGGTGGTCCGGCCGCAGACGCACGGTTCCCAGTCCACTGTCACCAGGTCGCCGGTGACGATGCCGCCCCAGTTCAGGTCGGCGGTCAGGTCGTAGAGGGCGACGCGGCCGGTCCTGGTTCCGGTGCGCGGCAGGACCGCCCCTGTCTCCGGGTCGAGCAGGCACAGCACCAGCCACGGTTCGAGGTGATAGCCACCGGCACCGCACTGCAGGTTCAGCGACATCACCTCGACCATGGCGTACACGAATCGCAGGGCGGGCACGCCCGCGAATCGGGCGGTGCGTTCGGCCCAATCATCCGGCAGTGCGCCGGCTTTGGAGCCGCCTCCGGCGAAGATCACCGAGTCCGGTGCGAAGACACCGGTGAGTCCCTGTTCGGTCGCGCTGTCGGCCATACCGGACAGCACATCCCAGGTGGACAGGGCCGCCACCAGGGAACCGGCCAGCTCGTCGGCGAGGCGCCGCACGAACGCGGTCATTCCCGGTCCGGTGGCGCGCAGGGCCTCGGTGAACTCGGCCCGTCGCAGCGCGAGCGCGGGCGGCACTTCCACGCGGCCCGCTTCGCCGCGGGCGGCGGCTGCCCGGAGCCTGCCCGCCAGGAACATGACATCGGCGGAGAGCAGTCCGGGGTGCAGGCAGTGCATGCGGTCGGGTGTCAGCGCGATCTGCTCGGCCATGGCGGTCGCGTGCCGCGCGATGCCGCTGCGGCCGGTCCGGAAGCTCGGCCACACCACGTCGACGCCGGTGTGGTCGTCGTCGGGGAGCACGTCCATGCGCACGATGCGGTACAGCCGGTCGTACTGGATCTGGGAGTGCGGGATGAACGACATGGTGCCGGTGGTGCCCGACGAATGCGCCAGGCGCAGTTCGGTTCGCTCGTCCACCGTGGCGAGCCAGTCGTCGATCGAGGTGCAGCCCGAGACGTCGAGGCCGGTCAGGTCGACGGTGGTGAGACGCGACATCCACGTGTTCATCCGGTCGAAGCGGTTCTCGACGAGCAGTCGTGTCGGGTACGCCTTGTAGACCGTGTGGGGGAACAGCAGGGGCGCCGCGTCGTCGATGGTGTCGATACCGTCGATGTGCTGTTCGGTGGCGAGTGCGTCGAGAACCGGTATGCGTGGCCGCAACTCGTCGAAGCGCAGGCGTAGTGCGTCCAGTTGGAGTGCGGTCAGCTCGGTGGGATCCATGGTGTGCATGGCGATGCGTGACCGGTCGAAGTAGGTGGCGGCGTCCTCGGCGAAGGTGCGCAGGTCGGCGGTGGTGGTGACGGGAGTTGCGGTCATCGATGGCTCCTCGAGAGCAGGTCGGCGAGCGCCCCGGCGGCGGCGTCGATCGTGGGGTGATGCCACAGCAGCGTGGCCGGAATCTGTCGTCCGAGTAGCACGGTCAGTTCGCGACGCAGGATCGCGGAGAGCAGCGAGTCGAAACCCAGCTCGGTCAGGGCGATTCCGAGCGGAACCTCCGCGGGGGACACGCCGAGCAAGGTCGCCACGGACGATCGCAGCAGGGTGACGAGCGCGGCAGGCAGATCGGCTGGGTCGAGCGCTGTCCACCCGGCACCAGGACCGAGGGCGGTGGCCGGGGCGAGGTCTGCCAGCAGCGGTGGGTGGGCCGGGTGCGAGACCACGCGCAGCACAGCGACATTCGCGCCGCCTGCCGTGATCGGTCCGTCGAGGGCGCGCAACGCCTGCTCCGTCGAGATGTCGGCTGTGCCGTGGGCGGCGAGTTCGGCGGTGATCGCCGTCGAGGACGTCGACATGCCGAGCCCACGCCAGCTGGTCCAGGCGATGGCCTGGCAACCGCTGTCGCCGAGGGCGCGGCGGTGGCGAGCGAAGCCGTCGACGAAGGCGTTGGCCGCGCTGTAGACCGGTTGACCCGGCAGGTGCAGCAGCTGGCCCGCCGAGGAGAACAGGATCAGGAAGTCGAGATCGCCGGGCGCGAACATCGCACCGAGAGCGAGGGTTCCGGCCACCTTGGCGGCCAATCCCTGCTCGACGAGGTCGGGCCGCAGGTCCGCGACCGGCACGTTCGCCACGGTGCCTGCCGCATGGACGACGCCGCGCAGCGGAGGCAGACCGTGGGCGTCGGTGTCGAGGGCGGCGGCGAGCGCGGGCCGGTCGGCCAGGTCGGCGGCCACGGTTCGCACGGTGACCCCCTGAGCTTCCAGCGAGCGTTGCAAGCGGTTCGCCCGCCGTGGCGCCGCCCGCCTGCTCACGAGAATCAGCCGGCGGGCGCCGCGCTGGACCAACCACTGGGCGGTGATCGCACCCAGGGCACCCGAGGCCCCGAGGACCGCGTAGGACGCCGCCGGATCGCAGCGCACACCCGATGTGCCGGAGTTCGACGGAACCGGCACCGCACGCAGGTGGTGCACGTGGCCATCGATGACGGCGGCGACGTCTTCGCCGGAACCCGGCGGTGTGCGCAGGTGTCCGCGCAGCGCGGCCAGGTCGTCGGCGGTCGCGCGGGTGGGGATGTCGACGACCCCGGCGAAACTGTCCGGGTATTCGGCGAGCAGAGCCCGGCCCGCGCCCCACAGCGCGGTCTGCGCCAAATCGGCGGGAGTGATGGCTGTGGTTGCCCCGCGCGTTACGCACCACCACGGTCCGCGCCGGGTCCGTGCGGTCTCGAACAGTTCGGTGACCATTCGCCGCACCGACTCCTCGACGGATTCATGTGCTCGCGACCTCGGGGCGCAAACCATGATCTCGTCACCATCGCGGGCTGAAAAGGCTTGTCTCAACAGCGGATCGCCCCCGCGGACTGTGACGCCGGGTGCCGCGGTGGTGTCGGGATCCGGCTCGGAGATCTGCCAGCACAGATCAAGAGTGGCGGCAGGCGACTCGGCGACGGTATCCGGCTCGGCGTAGCGAACACCCGTGAGGCAGGCAAGCGATCTGCCGTCGGGGTCGGACAGGTCGGCGTCGACCCGCAGTCCCGCCCGGACGGTGACGGTGAGCACCACTTCCGCCGGTGGCGGGCCCGAGGGGAAGCGGCACTCGGTGATGTGAGCGGGCATACGGAGCACAGGTGACCCGGGGAAGACCACCGACGCCGCGGACAGGGCCGCATCCAGAAATGTGGCCCACGAATCAGGCGCGGCCGCAGTGCTTTTCACGCGGGCGGACAAGCCCTGGTCGTTGCGCTCGGCCTCGATGATCTGCCAGTGCAGTCCCATCGAGGTCACGCCGAGCGCGGCGAGCCGGTCGATGACGAAGTCGGCGGGCAGGTTCTCGCCGCGGTACCACAGCACGGGAGATCGGCGGGTTCGGCCCGTCGCGCGCCGGTAGTTGGCCGTGGTGTGGGTTTGCCACCCTCCGTCGGTCCGGGAGGACAGGGTGAGTCTGCCCGCCGAAGCGGTGACCTGGATGTGTCGTGCCGGTTCCACGGTGACCGGGACCCGAAGGGCGATGTCGTAGAGGCGCCGGCCGGGCACCGCCGCGGCGAAGGTGTGCAGCAGGATCGCGGCGGGCACGATCTCGCTGCCGCACACCGGGTGGTCACCCGGATAAGGCCGGACGGTGCGGTCCAGGTAGGTGTGCCAGACGCGGACCGGCGGTGTGGTGTTGACGACAGTGGGTTCGCCGCCGAGCAGGGTCGCGGAGGACGGGTCGTGGCCGACGATCGCGGTGGCCACCTCGTTCGTGCGCCGCCAGAAGTGCCGGTGTTGCCAGCGGGTGGTCGGCAGGTCGACCAGCACGCCTTCGGGATACAGAGCCGCCCAGTCGATCCGGGCGCCGAGGCGATACAGCTCACCGACCGCGGCGTGGAAGGCGGCAAGTTGGGGACGTTGTCTGCGCAGGGTCGGAACGACCCGGAAGGTCTCGTCGATCTCGGCGAGGGAATGGGCGACGACCGGGTGGGCCGAGATCTCGAGGAAGGTGCGGTGCCCGTCGGCCCCGGCAGCGGCGACGGCGTCGGCGAAGCGCACCGGTGCGGCCAGATTCGTCGCCCAATACGCGGCGTCGCGAGGCCGTGGATCGCGTGGATCGGTGAGGGCTGTTGTGTACAGCGGTATCCGGGCCGGGCGAGGCTCGAGATCGGTGAGTTCGTGAGCGAGCCGCTGGGCGATCGGGGTCAGCCAAGGGCTGTGGAAGGCAAGGTCGGAATCGACGCGGCGGATCGGGATTCCGCGTGCGACCCATTCGTCGGCCAGCGCGTCGACCGCGCGGCGGGTGCCGGAGACCACCGTGCTGCCGAACGACGACCGAACGGCCGCACCCACATCGTCGTAGCCCGCCAGTTCGGCTGCCACTTCGTCGAAAGAGCGCGCCACCATGATCATGGCGCCCCGGCCGGTGGCAGGTTCGAGCAACCGGGACCGCACGCAGATCAGGCGCGCACCGGCCGCCGGATCGAGCACGCCCGCGACGACGGCCGCCGTGATCTCCCCGACCGAATGACCGAGGATCGCCGCCGGTCGCACCCCGTGCGCCCGCCACATCGCCGCAAGTCCCAGCTGGGTCAGGAAGATCGCGCACTGTGCGGTCGGGGTGTGGGCGAGGTCGCCGTGACGGAGCAGATCTTCGGCGCTGCAGCCCCATTCGCTACGGAACACCGGTGACACCTCGGCTACGGCGGCCGCGAAAGCCGGGTCCGCGTCGATCAGTTCGGCACCCATTCCCGTCCACTGCGATCCGTGCCCGGAGAACACCCACACCGGATCGTGCGGTGGTGCCGAGCGGTGGTGCTCGGCGGTGACGGCTGCGTCGAGGCCTGCGAGGAGTTCGGCGGTATCTCCGGCGTGCACGGCCACCCGGTACGGGAGATGACTGCGATGCCGGGCCCGTGTGAAGCACATGTCGGCCGCATCGATATCGGGATGCGATCGCACGGCGGCGGTAAGCGCCCGCAGTTCATCGCGCAGCCCGTCGGCCGAGGCCGCGCTGACAGCACAGAGGTGTTCGGCGCGAGGAGAAGTCGTCGCCGGCGATACAGATGGCGCGGCATCGACGATGAGGTGACACAGCGTGCCGCCGTAGCCGTAACTCGCCACACCCGCGCGTGCCGTGTGCTCGGTCGACGGCCAGTCGAGGGTGGCGGTGGCCAGGGCGATACCGTTGCGGTGCCAGTCGATGTCGGATCGCGGTCCGCTCGTGGTCCGCGTGGGCGGGATCGTCCGATGATGCAGTGCGAGAACGACTTTGGCCAGCCCGGCGATGCCCGCGGCGGCCTCGAGGTGGCCGATGTTCGGTTTGACGGAACCGATGAGGCACGGTTTCCCCGACGGACGCCCGGTGCCGAATACCTCGGCCAGCGCGGCCGCCTCGGCCGGATCGCCGGCCCTGGTTCCCGTCCCGTGCGCCTCGACATAGTCGACCGAGTCCGGTGACACTCCGGCGTCCGCACAGGCGGCCCCGGCCAGATGTCGCTGGGCCGGACCGCTCGGCGTCATGATGCCGCTGGTTCGCCCGTCCTGACGGATCGCGCCGCCGCGCAGTACCGCGAGCACGCGGCGCCCGGCGGCGAGCGCGTCGTCGAGCCGCTCCAGGACGACGAAGGCACACCCCTCACCGCGACCGTATCCGTCCGCGGCGTCGTCGAACGACTTGGACACCCCGTCGTCCGCGAGCACACCGGCCTCGGCAAGCGTGACCGACAGCGCGGCGTCGCCCATCAGCATCACCCCACCGGCGAGCGCGAGCGGAACGGAACCGTCGCGCAGCGCCGACATCGCCTGATGTACCGCGACCAGCGACGACGAACATGCGGTATCCACGGCCACGCTCGGGCCGCGCAGGTCGAGCGCGTGCGAGATCCGGTTCGCCGCACCGCACAGCGCGGAGCCGATACCGGTCCAGGCGGTGACGGTCGACGGGTCGCCGAGCAGTCTGCGGCCGTAGTCGTCGGAACCGATTCCGGCATACACCGCGGTGTCTGTCCCCGTCAACGCGGTCGGGTCGATTCCACTGTGCTGCAAGGCTTCCCAAGCGACCTCGAGTGCCAGTCGGTGCTGAGGGTCCATGTGCTCGGCCTCGGCCGCCGGAATACCGAAGAAGGCAGCGTCGAATCCCGCGATATCGTCGAAATAGGCGCCGGGCCGCAGCGCCCGCCGAACTGCGGGCACGTCACGATTGTCCGGCAGACGTCCCGGTGGCTGCTCGCCGACGACGGTGCCGCCGCCGGTGATGAGCCGCCAATACGCCGACGGGGAGTCGATGCCCCCGGCGAAGCGGCAACCGATGCCGATCACCGCCACCGGTGTGTGTCGTGTCATGCGTCCTCCCGAGCCGGGCGCCGACCGGGAGGTGTCCCGGCCGGCGCGAAAGAGCCTGTGCCGCTGAAGATCAGGCCAACGGACCGATGTCGCCGTAGAGCCAGTTGCCGGGCGCCTGCGGATCGGGGCTGGTGTAGTACTCGTGCCAGGCATCGAGCAGCTCCTCGACCGACAGCGAACCGCTGCCGTCGCGGTCGAGCCGCTCGAAGGCCAGCCGGCTGTTCTCGGGCGAGGTACCGAAGGCACGCTGGTACTGGAAGAACTCCTCGGGGGAGACCTTGCCGTTGCCGTCGGCGTCGCACAGCGCGAACAGGGCCTCGGCGAGCGGACGGAAGCCTTCGCGGTACATGTCGCCACTGGCGGCGAACTTGCGCAGGCCTTCGCGCCATTCGGTCTTGCTGATCAGACCGTCGCCGTTGGTATCGAACTCGGTCGACACGTTCTCCCAGAAGTTCTGGAAGGCGACCAGCAGCGCCTGGGCCTTGGGGGAGTCGAACGGCGCGTCGAGATAGGCGATGATGCGAGCCGCCAGGGCGATCACGTCCGCCCGTTCCATCACCCCGTCGCCGTTCTGGTCGCCGTGGCCGAAGCACACGTCGAACTTGCGGTCGAGCATGTCGGATACCACTGAAGTCATTGCTGACACCACCTCGTTAATAAGGGGAGGGACACGAACTGTGGAATCCCGCGGCGAAATCGCAAGGGATGCGGGAGATCTCGAAGTTAGACCGCGGCGATCAGTCGGTGCAATGGTCCAGTTAACGCCTCGGATGCCGGTGGCGACGTGCTCGTGACACCTAATCGCCAGGCCGCAGCGGGGTTGCCGAACTCGCGACGGCGCTGCCGGGCGATCGGGTTTGGCACGGTTTTCTGGTGAAGATGGCACGGAAAATTGGGCTCGGCCGCTCGCGGTCCGAATGCGCGGAAAGCGGTCGGGAAGAGACGAGTTCCCCTGTTATGCTTGTGTTTTCGCAGCTTGGGAGTTGTCGGCACGGTCGAGCTATCGGGGACAGGCGCGGAGGTGGGGTATGCGGATCTATGCGGGTGTGCGCGAAACCGATGAGCGGCAACACGGTGGGCGAGATGCACCCGGTGGACGCCGGGCGGGCCATTCGTCCGGTCGAACCGGTGATGCGGAGACTGTTCCGTCTGGTTTGCCTGATTCGGGGCAATCGATGGGCGAACCCCCGCATCGGGAATTCGCGTGCCTGCTCGACACGGCAGGCCGAGGCGGCGGCGGGGGGATCGCCCTGCGCGGGCCGCGGGACCTGAACCGTCTGGCCTTCGGGTGCCGGGTGCGCGCCGACGAGGATTTCACGGCCACCCTCTGGACCCTGAGCACGGGCTCGGTGCTGGTCGCCCGGCTGCGCACCTCGGGTATCACCGCCGAGCGCGACGGCGGCGCCGCTCGTGATCATTACGGCCAGTACCTGCAGTTGAGCTTGGTGATCGATGGCCGGGTCGCCCTCGAACAAGGGGGCGCCCGCTCCGTCGCGGCGTCGGGGCAGGCGTTCGCGGTCTGTCTCGACTCGCCGTTCCGATCGGTGCTGTCGCGGGGTGAGGCGTGCGCCGTCGACGTGCTGCACCTGTACGTGTCGATGGGTGCGCTGACCGCCTGGGGTCTGGAACCCGCCGCGGCGGGCGGTCAGGTGTGGGCGCTGTCCGGTGCCGCGGTGTCGGCGCTCCTGTTCGCGCGCGATCTCGCCTGTGGCGCAACGAGTCCCGCGCATCTCGGCATCGCCGCCCGGATCGACGAGATCGTCTTCCGGTCGGCCGTGGTCGCGCTGCTGGAACGCGACCTGGCCGGGGCCGCGATCGAGATATCGACCGAGGACATGCTGCGTCGCCGCGCGATCGACGTCATCGACCGCGGTTTCACCGACCCGGCCATGAACCCCGACGAGGTGGCGCGACGACTGCACGTGAGCAGAAGGACACTGTTCCGCGCCTTCGAGTTGCAGGGCTTGTCCGTCGCCGGCCTCATCCGTACCCGCAGACTGGTCGCCGCCGCGACCGCGCTCAGCGAAAGCTCACGCAGTATCCGCGAGATAGCCGAGACCTGCGGATTCCGCACGGCCGACCAGCTCTCCCGCGCATTCCGGGCCGAATACGGCGTGTCACCCGCCGCGTACCGCACCGCACGCCGCGCCGACACGCTCACCGCCCGGTGTGCGCGCCAACCCTTCGTGCACACCACCAGAACCGCGTTCTGATGCGGGAATGCGTGCAGATGTCAGACGCTGTAGCGCAGCGCCTGCTCCGAACGGCAGATGTCGTCGATACCCGCGACGATCTCCCGCAGCTGCTCCGAGGGCAGGGCCGACGGACGCAGCCGGCAGGTGAAGGTGATGAGGCCGTAGTCGGCGGGGGTCAGGCCGCGGGCGGCGGCCTCGGCCCGCAGGTACGGCGAACGCACACCGTAGGTCATCGCGGAGATGACGGTGAAGCAGCCGGAGCGTTCGCGGTGCTCGGAGAACAGGTCGTGCAGGCCGTAGAAGACCGAGCCGTAGTTGGCCAGCGGTGCGAACACGCCCACACGGTAAGCGGGGCCGCGCTCGGAGGAGTTGATGACGGTGTCGGCCAGGTACTCGGCATCACGCATGGTGAGCACCTTCGGCGCGAACATCAGCGCGCCGGCCGCCGCGTTGCGCACCGGCATACCGGCGCGTCCGCCCGCCGCGGAAGCGATGGCGCCCAACGACTTACGGGTACGGGTGCCGACCTCGCGCCGCGCCCGCAGACCACGGGTGGGGGCGGTGGGGTAAAGGCTCGACCACTGCCCGAACCGGACCGCACCGAGGGTGACCTGTCCGGTGCCGACCGGACGGGTGACCTTCAGCGGCGCGGTGTCGACCCAGCGTCCCACCTGCAGCGCCGCGCTGCCGGGGTTGGTGATCTCGGCGGTCGCGTGCTCGACGAAGGAATCGAAGTCGAGGAAGCGGTCGGCGTCGGTGGTGAGCCAGGTGTGGTCCTTGTCGACCTCGACCACATCGAGGGTGAGGGCGGTGATGATGCCCGCGCGCCCGCCCGCGCCGAGGATGCGCTGGAACCGTTCGGTGTGGTGGCCACGCCCGCAGGTGCCGATCCGGCCGTCGGGGTCGACGTACTCGAGGTCGACGATCTGATCGATGAACATGCCGTAGCGGTGCGAGGCGGTGCTCACGCCACCGACGGAGGCGAACCCACCCGCGGTGATGTCGCGGTGGTCGCCGACCACGGGCAGGCCGAGGCCGTGCGCGCCGAGGCGCCGGTCGATCTCCGACAGCTTCGCGCCGGCCTGCACCCGCACCGTGCGGCGGCCCAGATTGATGTCGAGGACCGAGTTCATCTTGCGCAACGACAGCACGCCGCGCTGATCGGCAAGCCCGAACGAGGACTCTTCGGTCGGTTCGCCGCCACGTACCGTCAGACGTTCGGCTCGATCACGCGAATCACGCACGGTGCGAACGACATCCGCAGTGTCGGTGGGGAGATATTCTTCGGAGGTGACGGTATGCGGCGTGCCCATGACCGCATAGCTAACCACAGCGCGGCGATTCTGGCGACGGGTAGTTCCCACCTATTTCCGCGAGGGCGGAAGTTGCTTGCTGAACAGGACTTTTCCGGTCGCGTCACACAGGTCGACCGTCAATTCCCCGGTGCCGCCGTCGATGCGGACCTCGCCGAAATGCTGGTACTCGAGATCGAGCGGCGAGGTGTTCGGCGCCGGGGGCGCGTGCACGAAAACGGCCTCGGGTCCGAAGGTCGGGTCGAGCGGGTTGGGACCGAAGGCGCCCGCGTTGAGCGGCCCGGAGACGAACTCCCAGAACTCGTCGAAGTCGGTGAAGTTCGCGCGTGCGGGCGAGTAGTGGTGTGCGGCGGTGTAGTGCACGTCGGCGGTGAGCCAGACGACGTCGCGCACCTTGTTCGCCTTGATCGCCGACAGCACCCGGGCGATCTCGGATTCGCGGCCCGACGGCGCGCCCGGCGCGGCATTGGCGACGCCTTCGAACGCGGTCTTGCCGTCGGGGACCACCACGCCGATCGGCAGGTCGGCGGCGACAATCTTCCAGGTGGCCGTGGACTGCTTCAAACCATCGATGAGCCATGCCGTCTGGGCCGCACCGAGCACCTGGCCCTGGGGGCCGGTGTTGGCGGTGTTGGCGTCTTTGTAGGCGCGCATGTCGAGGACGAACACGTCGAGCAGCGGGCCGTAGGAGATCCTGCGGTAGAGCCGTCCGTCGACGGCCTCGCGCGGCTCGAGCGGCATCCACTCGTGGAACGCCTGCCAGGACCGGGTGGCGAGGGTGTCCATGTTGCGCTCGGTGTAGCCCTTGTCGGCGGCGACCGTGCCGCCGGGCGACCAGTTGTTGGTGGTCTCGTGGTCGTCCCACTGCACGATCTGGGCGACCGAGGCGTTGAAGCGGCGGTAGTTCTCGTCGGTGAGGTTGTAGGCGTAGTTGCCGCGGAACTGGTCGAGGGTCTCGGCGGGCTGGTTCTTGGCGTCGGCGGTGATATTGCGCCACACCCGGCCGTCGGGCAGCGCCACCGATTCCTTCAGCGCGTTGTCGGCGTAGATGACGTCACCGGAATGCAGGAACAGGTGCGGGTCGCGAGCGGCCATGGTCGCGAAGACCTTCATGCCGCCGACGTCGGGATTGATGCCGAAACCCTGGCCCGCCACGTCGCCGGACCACACCAGCGAGATGTCGGCGGGCGCGGTGGGGGCGGTGCGGAACACGCCGCTCAGCGTTTCCGAGGCGGCGCCGTCCTCACCTTCGAGCCGTACCCGGTAGTGCACGAGTTGACCGGCGGGCAGGCCGTTCACCCGCACGCGGCCGGTGCCGTCGGAGGCGGGAGTGAGCAGCGGGCCGGTGAAACGTCGTACGTCGCTGAACTTCTCGGTGGCCGCCGTTTCGACGACCAGTGTGGCGGGACGGTCCGAGCGGGCCCAGATCAGCGCGCCGTCGCTACGCGGGTCGCCGACCGCGATGCCGTGGGTGAGGGAGGGCCTGGCCCGTACCAATCCCGGGCCGTCACCACAGGCGGCCAGCGCGGGGCCGGTGAGTAGACCGAGAGCGGAGGCGCGCAGCAGCGTGCGCCGGGACATCGCGAAGTCGACCATGTCCTGCACCGTGCCCGGACGAGTCGAACGGGCGGTCGTGTGTACGGCAACAGCCGGTGAACGCTGCCGGACGGAAAGACTCACGTCCACCTGGGTGTAAGGAACTGTTCAGAGGTCAAAGACCCACGGCGGCAGCCGTTTCGGGGTACCAGCGGGTGCATTCCGCGCGGAGCGGGACTGCCGTCTGGAGTTGGCACAGGATGGCGACTCCGCCGAGGAACGAACGCAGCAGGGGAGTGTCGGCCGGTGGCATGGTGAGCTGGCGCAGGATGTTCGACAGACTCAGGTCGGTGGCCAGGCGGACCTGCTCGCGCAACCAGTCCGCCGACAGCGGGTAGGTCGGGGACATGAGTGCTTCGCGAACAGGGCGGAGACGCTCGGCGACGGTGGCGATGTCGAGGTCGCCGCCGGGGGCGACATAACCGTGGCGGCGCAGCGCGGCTTCGAGGTCGGCCACGGATTCGGCGACGACGGCGGCGCCCACGTCACCGGCGACGGTGAGGAACGCGGGCGTCCAGGGTGTGCACGCTCCGAAGTCGACCACCCCGAGCCGCCCGTCGGGCATGCGCAGGAAGTTGCCGGGGTGCGGGTCGCCGTAGATGAGGGAGGCGCGCGCGGGCGCGGAGAACAGGAAGCGCAGGATGAGTACGCCCAGCCGGTCGAGTTCGGCCGGTTCGGCACGAGCAAGCAAGCGCGACAGCGGGATTCCATCGAGCCACTCGGTGACCAGCACGTCACCGCGCTGCGCGATCACCCGGCCGACCACCACATCCGAATCGTGGCGCAGGGCGGTGCGGAAGTGCTCGAGATTGGCGGCTTCGCGGGCGTAGTCGAGTTCGGCGCCGATCTCGTCACACAGTGCCTCGATCACCGGACGGGTCTCGGCGCCCGGCAGCAAGGCGGTGAACAGGGGAGTGGCGCGGCGCAGGACGCTCAGATCCGCCAGCACCGCTTGCCGCGCACCGGGGTACATGACTTTCACCGCCACCGGTGTGCCGTCGTGCCAGCGGGCCCGGTGCACCTGACCCACCGATGCGGCCGCCGCGGCGCGGTCGTCGAACTCGAGGAACAGCGAACGCCAGCGAGGGCCCAGATGGGTGGCGAGTTCAGTGTGGACGGCGGCGGGCAGCATGGCGGGGGCCGAGTCGTGCAGGCGGGCAAGGGCTCGGCTGTACGGTTCGGCGAGATCGGGGGCGAGCCCGAGTTCGAGCAGGCCGAGCAACTGGCCGAGTTTGGCGACGCAGCCTTTGAGTTCGCCGAGCACCTGGAAGAGGTGTTCGGCGGTGCGGTGGCGGATCTCGCGCTCCACAGTGGCCGCGTCGCGTCCGGCCGCCCGTCGGCCGATCCCCGCTACGCGTCTGCCCATATAGGCGACGGGCACCGCGGCCAGCCTGGTGCCCCGGGCGACCCGGCCGGTGGGCGGCGCCCCGTCGGGCTTGCGGCGGGGAAAACGCACGACACGACCCGCGTCGAATTCATCTGCGGCCATGTCCACCTCGCCCTCCCCGTCGACGGCCACGCGACCCACATCCTCGGCCTGCGTGTGCGGCACACGTTACCAACCGGTCGTGGTGGCGTCCGCACATCTGGACCTGTCGACCAGGCGACTGCCCGAGCAGACACGCCTGCGTGATCCGCTGCCAGGTGCCCGCGGGCTCAGCCGATCACGCTGCAGGCTGGACGCTGCCGAACCTGAGCGGCGGGCCAGGCTCAGCCAAATCGAGCGGCGGGGCCGGGCGCTGCCGAATCGAGCGGCGGGGCCGGGCGATGCCGAACTGGGCGGCGGGGCCGGGCGATGCCGAACTGGGCGGCGGGGCCGGGCGCTGCCGAACCGGGCGGCGGGCGGGCGCGGCCGAACCGGACCGCAGGCGGAACTGAGCCGAACATTGCGAGGCGGCTCAGCCGAGGGCGCCGAGCCGGTGCAGGCTCTGGTGGATCTCCCGGGTCCAATCCTGGTGTGCCAGCTGGGCGTAATCGACCCAGAACATCCCGATCCCATCGCGGGTTCCACGGAGCAGGCTGCCCTGGATATCGGCTTCCAGGACCACCGCCATGCCCGTTTCGGTAGCGATGAAGGTGACCTCGAGCTGGTTCACCCGGGGAAAATGCGGGGAGCGGCCGAATTCGAGTTCCTGGTAGAACGGCAGCCGCTGTGGTGTGCGGTTGATCCGGCCCGCTTCCACGTCGGTGCGCAGCAGCGGAAAACCCATGCGCCGCACCGCGTCGAGCACCACGTGCTGAGCGGGCAGCGCGCCGATGCCGATCGGGTCGGTATCGGTGGAATCGACCGCACCGTGCAGATCGACCACGGTGCGCAGGGCGACCGCCGCGCCGGGCAGGTGGTGGCCGTCGAAGAAGGTGATCGGGGTTTCCAGCGGAACAGGTGCGGCGAAACGGAATTCGGTGATGCGGCCGGCACCGAGCGTGAACGGCCCGGTGACGGCGACGCGGCCGAACGCCTGATCGGCGACGCGCTCCTCACCGTCGGAGTATTCGCGCTCGACGCGGGTGATGAACTCGACGGCCACCTGCCCGACCGCCTGATCGACACGCCCGCCGCGCAACCGGATGACACCCTCGACGAGACCACCCGGTTGCACACCGGGAGTGAACAATTCGGTGTCGACCTCGGCGCCGCCGACACCGGCCGCGGCCAGCATTTGCTTGAACATGTGACCAGTCTGGCCGACGGCCCTTACGAGATGCTTATCAGGCGCGGTGGCGGACCGGCCTGCGGCACAGGGGGATCGGCGTCAGCTGGCGGCGCGGTCGGGGATGCGGGTGGCCTCGATCTGGTGATCGGTGGGCTTCACACCCTTCTTGAGGCTGTGGGCGTACACGTCGACGTATTCCTGACCGGTGAGGCGCATCAGCTCGTACATCACCTCGTCGGTGACGGCGCGCTCGACGAAACGGTTGCCGCTCATGCCCTCGTAACGCGAGAAGTCCAGCGGGGCACCGAACTTCAGCGTGACCCGGTGGCGGCGCCACTTGAACGGTCCGGGCGGGGACACCTTGTCGGTGCCGATCACCGCGACCGGGATCACCGGGACACCGGTCTCGAGCGCGAGCCGGGCCATGCCGGTCTTGCCCTTGTAGAGGCGACCGTCGGGGGAGCGGGTGCCCTCCGGGTACAGGCCGACCAGGCGGCCTTCGTCGAGCAGCTTCTTGGCCGCGTTGAGCGCGTCCTCGGCGGCGGTGGCGCCGCTGCGGTCGATCGGGTACTGGCCGGTGCCCGAGAAGAAGAACTTCTGCAGACGGCCCTTGAAACCGGGGGTGGTGAAGTACTCCGCCTTGGCCAGGTAGTTGATGCGGCGCGGGCTGAGCAGCGGCGCGAACAACCAGTCGGCGAAGGAGAGGTGGTTACCCGCCATGATGGCCGGCCCGTCGGTCGGGATGTTCTCCACACCTTCCACAACGGGTCGGTTGTACAGGTGCATGAACGGTCCCACGAGTACGAACTTGAGCAGCCAGTAGAACATGGCGTCCTTTCCCCGGGGACCGGGATGGTCGTGTGCAGCGTCGTTCGGAAAACGACTTTACCGCTGGTCGCAGGTCACAACCAACCAGGACGGTAGCCGACGGGCATGGGTGTGACCCTCATCTCCCGGTAGTACCCGCCAGCGGCGTTCCAATCGCCGCCCGGGCCAATTCGGCGGCCCCGATCATGCCCGCCGCCTCGCCGAGCTGGGTCGTGCGCAACCGGACGAGGGGGCGATGACCCGAGCCGGTGACCGCACTCGCGTAGTGCTCGCGGGCCTCGTCGAGGAACAGCGGCGCCGAACTGCTCACCCCACCGGCGATCACCACGAGATCGGGGTCGAAGATGTCGCTGACGAAGGCGAGGCCGAGCCCGAGCCAGCGCGCGAAGTCCGACATCACCCGCACCGCGAGCGGGTCGCCGTCCTGGGCGGCACCGGCCACCCGTCGGCCGGTGAGCGAGCCGGGATCGCGGATCACATCGCGCGCGAGCACCGAACGCACGGGGTCGGTGGCGAGCATTTCGATCGCGGTGTCGGCCAGCGCGGTTCCGCTGCAATAGCGCTCCCAGCAGCCGCGTTTGCCGCACGCGCAGGCACGGCCGTCCGGGACCACCTGCAGGTGGCCGAGTTCGGGTGCGACGCCGTGGCTGCCGCGGTAGAGCCGGCCGTCGATGAGCAGGGCCGCGCCGATGCCGGTGCCGATCGCCACGAGGACGACGGTGTGCCCGCCTGCCGCCGCGCCGAAGCGGTACTCGGCCCAGCCCGCCGCGTTGGCGTCGTGCTCGAGGATCACCGGCAGTTCCAGGCGGGTGGTGAGCCGCTGGGCCACGGGCGCGTCCTGCCAGGGCAGGTGCGGGGCGAACCGGACGGTGGTGCGGTCGGCGGAGATGAACCCGGCCACCGCGAGCCCGACCGCCGCGATGGGATGCCTGCGGGCCAGTTCGCGCACGGACCGGTCGATGGCGGCTTCGAGCGCGCGGGCCGAATGCGGGGTCGGCGCCTGCACGGTGTCGAGCACCTCACCGTCGGCGTCGACGACGGAGGCGCGGATATTCGTGCCGCCCACGTCGACTCCGACGGTCAGTGGGTGGGTACTCGCCTGGCTCATCCCCGGATCGTGACCGGAATATCGACATAACGCGAGCGTGGCGCGCGGGCGCCCGCGGGCCGCTCCTCGCCGTGGGCCGGACGTGTGCCTGCACCTGCGGTGAACTGCCCTGTGCCCGACGCGGTTTCGTCCGGCGGTTCCGGGGTGATGTGCGGGGTGCGTGCGCTGAATTCGTCGACCCGGCGTGGGCGGGGGGTCTGCTGTTCACCGAGACCGGTGGCCCGAGCGGAATCCTTGGGCGTAGCGGACCCGTCCGGCCGCGGCGAGGCGGGTCGATCACCACGCGGGCCGCTCGGCGCGTGCGGGTGCCGCTGATCGCCGTGCATGCCGCCGGCACCGTTCGTCGGATGCGCCCCGGGCGCTTCGTCGGTCGGCTGGTATCGCTGTGCCCCCGCGGCATTCTCGCGCGCGTGCCCGGGGTGGCCCGCGGCGTGATCGGCCCATTCCGGGGGCAGGACCGGCTCCACGGGGACGCCGGCGAGGGCTTCGCGCAGGACCGTCACCATCGAGGTGCCGTGTTCGGCGAGGGCGGCGACGACGTCGTGGTGGTCGCCGCGGACCAGGGCCGCGGCCGCGCACACCGGGCACCAGGCGCAGCCGCCGAGGTCGGCCGCGCCGTCGGCGGCGGTGCGGCGCAGCACCGGTTCGACGCGCGCGAGCAGCACCTCGGCGAGCAGGCGCAGCTCCTCGGCGAACTCGGCGAAACCGTCGTGGTGGCGATCGGACTGCCTGTCACTGCTCATGTGCGCCTGGCCTTCGTGTAGTTCGGATCGGCGGGCCACACCTGCGGATCGGGCCGGAACCGGACAACGAGATGACCGTCGTCGAGCTCGGCGCCTGCCACCGTGCAGCGGCGAAGCACCGGCGCGAGGCGCACCCTGGTGCGCACCCCGTCAGCTCCCACGATCAGATCGTCCTCCACTCGGCCCAGCCGCAAGGTGCCGGGATCGACCACCGGCAGCCGCATCCGCATCGCGTACACGGAGTCGACGCCGGAGCCCGACTCCCATCGAACCATCGGTTCCCCCGATTCCGCAGCCCCGAGCGACGGGCGGGGCAGCGTGTCGACCGAATAGGAGAACGCGGACAGCGCGCTCAGCCCCACCGGTTCGGCCCCGGCGTGCTTGGCGACGACGATCGGGACATCGGTGAGCTGCTCGTGCAACCGCGCGACCACCTCGAGCTGCTCGGCGCGCCGATTCAGATACCAGTGCACCGCCGGGTGCGCGTTCTCACCGGGCGGCGGGACGGGAGCGAGCACCTTGTTCACCACCACCGCGTCCAACCGCAAGCCGAGCAGTGCCGCGGCCGACCGCACCCGCCGCGCCTCGGCCACCGCGACCTGCTCCGGTCCGGTGACCAGGCGGGCACTGGTGCGGGCGCGGTCGGCGAGCAGGTCACGCACCTGGGTCACCGCGTTCACCACCCGCTCCACGGCCGCGGCGAGTACCGCTTTGCGCAGGTCGGTGCCGATCGCGCTCATCGTGCGAGCGTGCTTGGGCCAGAGCCGTTCCAGGTAGTTGAGCAGGGTGTCGGGGGCGGTGACGATTCGCAGCATGTCGGCCGAGGGCGGACAGTCGACCACGATGACGTCCCAGTCGTTCTCCTCGGCGAACTGCCCGATCTCCACCAGCATCAGCAGTTCCTGCACCCCGGGCAGCCCGGTGAGCTCGGCGGGATCGAGTGCGGCCAGGTCGATGCCGTGATCGTGGCCGCTGCCCTTGTCCAGCATCCGCACCACATCGCGGAACCGGTCCTCGAGCAGGGCGAGGGAGTCGATCTCGATCACCTCGAGACCCGGCGCCACCCGGGCGACCCCGGCCACCGTGCCCGGGTCGTGCGGGAAACGGAAACCCAGCGCGTCGCCGAGGGAATGCGCCTGGTCGAGCGAGGCGATGAGCACCCGCTCACCGGCGCGCGCGTAGGACATGCCCGTCGCGCAGGCCAGCGTCGTCTTCCCGACCCCGCCCTTGCCGACGAACAGTTCGACGCGGGTGATGCCCGGGGCGCTCAGCCCTCGACCCGCTTCTTCAGTTCGTTCAGCGCCGTATCGGTGATCACCTTCTCGGCCTTGCGCTTGAACATGCCGATCATCGGGATGTTCAAGTCGACGGTGAGCTCATAGGTCACCTCGGTACTGCCGTCGGGACGGTCGAGCAGTTCGTAGCTGCCGTCCTGGGCTTTCTGCAGGTCCCCCTCGAGCAGGTGCCAGCTCACCGCCTTGCCGTCGGCACGCCAGCTGTAGCTGAGGGTGTAGGCGTCCTTGACGACGCCCGCGTCGAGCACGAAGCGCGCGGTCGCGGCCCGGCCCGCCGCGTCGGTGCCCAGCACCTCGACCGATTTCGCCGCGGCCACCCATTCCGGGTAGGACTCCAGATCGGCGATAACGGCCATCACCTGCTGCGACGGCGCCTCGATGACGATCGATCTCTTGGTCCGGTCGGGGGCCATGGATTCCTTTCGTTACAGCGCCGAGGCGGGGGCGACGCCCGCGGGGCGGCCCGCTTCCAGCCGTGACTTCAGTTCGAACGACATGTCCTTGCCCGCGACCCGCCGCGCGCGGTTGGCGGCGGCCAGCGCCCGCGGCGTGAGCGGCTTGCTCGCGGTGGGCTCGGCGTGCAGGAAGTAGTGCAGGATCGCGCCGTCGGCGACGGCCTCGAGCCACACCTCCATGGTGCCGGTCAGCGGGCCCGCGACCGTCCAGCGGATGCCCTTGTCGCCCCGGTCCTCCCGCACGTCGAGGTGCAGGTCGGGCCACCAGCGGCGCCAATTGTTCGGTGCGCCGAGCACCTCGGCGATCGCGGCGGGCGGCGCGGCGAGAAAGGTCTGATCGGCGACCTGGATACTGCTCACCTCGCTGAGAGTAATGGACGCGCCACCGCGACAGTCCGGGGTGTCATCCGAGCAGTTGCCGCAGACGGGCTCCCTGACGATCCCAATGCCAGTTCCGCTGCACCCATTCGCGGCCCGCGGCACCCATGCGCGCGGCGTTGTCGCGGTCGGTGAGCAGCTCGACGATGGCATCGCTGATCTGCGGCAGCGAACGACCGTGCACCACCAGACCGGTCTCGCCCTCGCGCACCGTCTCCGGCGCCCCGCCGGAATCGCCCGCCACCACCGGCACCCCGGTCGCGGATGCCTCGAGGAACACGATGCCGAGGCCCTCCACGTCCAGACCCGCGCCACGGGTGCGGCACGGCATGGCGAACACATCGGCGATGGTGTGGTGGGCGGCGAGCTCACCGGAGGGGACGCGGCCGGTGAACACCACGCTGTCACCGAGGTCGAGGGCCTCGGCCAGGCCGCGCAACCGGTTCTCGTACGGTCCGCCGCCCGCGATGACCAGCACCGCGCCGTCGACCCGTTCCCTGATCTCGTTCATCGCGACGATGAGCATGTCCTGGCCCTTGCGTGGCACCAGCCGCGACAGACACAGGACGGTCGGCCGGTCGCCGAGGCCGTAGCGGGCGCGCAGCTCGGCGCGGGCGCCCGGGTCGGGGCGGAATTCGGACGGATCGACGCCCGGGGGCAGATGTTCCAGCGCCGCGCGCGGACCGAACGCCGAGGCGAACCGGCCTCGGGTGTACTTGCTGACGTAGGTGACCACGTCGGTGTTCTCGCCGATCGTGCGCAGCACCTGGCGCGAACCGGGCAGCATCGACCAGCCGACCTCGTGCCCGTGGGTGCTGGCCAGGATGCGTTCGGCGCCTGCTCGCCGCAGTGCGGGCGCCATCGCGGCCAGTGGCGCGGCGGCACCGAACCAGACTGTGTCGCAATCGTTTTCGCGCAGCAGTGCACTTGCTCGCTTGATCACGGCTGGTGTGGGAAGCATGAGTGTGGTCGGGTGGCGGACCACGCGGAACTTCTGGGTGGCGTCGAACTTCTCGTGGCTGTCACCGCGCCAGCGGGGGGCGTAGACGACGAGGTCTTCGGGGGGCAGTTGCTGGGTCAGTGCCTGCAGATAGGACTGGATGCCACCCGGCCGAGGTGGGAAATCGTTGGTAACCAGGAGAGTTCGGGCCATAGTGAACAACCTAATGTGTCGGTGCCTCGACGAGGGGCGGCGGTCGGGCGAGGTGGCCGGTGGTCAGACAGCGTGGGCGCGCAGCCAGGAGCGCCAGCCGTCGAGCAGCTGGGAGCGGGAGGCACCGAGCACGGTGGTGAACGCCGCGTCCTGTGCTGCGGTCGACTGCGGGCCCTGCGCGAGCTGCCGGTACAGCTGGGTGAGCGCGGCCGGACCGTGCTGGTCGGCGATGTAGGCGCACGCGCTCCACGCCGATTCGTAGGCGATGGCGGCGTCGGTGCCGGTGAACTCGGCGTCGGTGACCAGGTCGGCAGGCAGCGTGCCCGCCCGTAATCGGGTGGTGAGTGTCGGGGCGATCTGCGAGAAGGTCTGACCGCTCGCGCGCTGGGCGACGTACTCGGCGAACCCTTCGAGCAGCCACTGCGGCGCACCGTCGACGGTGACCGCACGGGTGGCGACGTGGGTGAGTTCGTGGCGCAACAGGGTGGCCATGCCCTCGTCACCGACGCGGCGACGGGCATCGGGGTTGAACACGATGCGCTGCTCGGTGGGTTCGGTACCGGGAACGTAGGAGCCGGTCAACGACACCGCGGCCACATCGGCGGTGGTCGACGCCCCCGCCCGGCGGGTCAACGCGGTGAACTCGGCGCTGTTGCTCGCGACCACGATGACCGGTGCTCGGTTCCACTCGGTGCCCCACACGGCGCTGACGTCGGCGATCGCGGGCGCGAGCTGGGCTTCGAGCACCTCGAGATCGGCTTCGTGGCCCGGATGGGCGACCACCAGCGCTGTGTCGGCGCCACCGGCCTCGACCTGACGCACCAGGATCGGGCCGAACGGCTGCACCTCGCGGCGCACCGGGGCCAGGCGCGGATCGTCGATGCCGACGGTCGTGCCGAGCACCTCGGCCTGATCGGTGGCCAGCTGCAGCGGTCCGGCGTTGCGCGGCACCAGGATCAGGGCGACGCACGCCCCGGTCAGCAGGGTGACCGAGGCGAGCGTGAGACAGAATTCGAGTCGGCCACGCGCCGACAGCCAGGTGCGCACGTTCACGGCTTCAGTATCGCCGGGCCGAGTGATAGGGGGTGGTGTCGATGGGTGCGACGGCGACCGGCACTCCGAAGGTGGAGGCGTGCACCATCATTCCGTTGCCCGCGTAGATCCCGACGTGCGAGATCTCCGGATAGAACAGCACCACGTCACCGGGTTGCAGATCTTCCTTGGCGACGGGCGTGCCGTACCCGGCCTGCGCGGAACTGGTGCGCGGCACGTTCTTGCCGACCTGCTTGAACGCCCACTGCACGAGACCGGAGCAGTCGAACTGGTCGGGGCCGGTGGCGCCCCACACGTACGGGTCGCCGACCCGGGTGAGGGCGGCGGCCAGCGCGCTCGTTCCGCTGCCGGGTACGAGGCCGGCGAGCAGGCTGTCGCGATCGAAGCCGGGCGGGAAGGGGGAGCCGGCGAGCGTTGACTTGTCGCGGGCCGACAGCGCGCCCCACGCCTCGACGACCTGGGTGGTCGCGGCCGCCAGGTCGGCACGTTTGCGGTCGACATCGGCGCGCACGGCCTCGGCGGCGGCGGTCGCGGCGCGGGCGGCATCGGCGGCGGTGCGTGCGGTGGTCTCGGCGGCGGTCGCCGCGTCGGCGGCCTTCTTGAATTCGCGGACCGAGTCGGCGGTCTGCTGGGACAGCACGTCGAGGGTCGACATCTTGTCCAGCAGTTGCTGGGGGGAGTTGCTCGACAGCACGGCGAACATGC
The DNA here is from genome assembly GCF_051843015.1 of Nocardia sp. JW2. Lineage (NCBI taxonomy): Bacteria > Bacillati > Actinomycetota > Actinomycetes > Mycobacteriales > Nocardiaceae > Nocardia > Nocardia sp. JW2. The sequence continues at coordinate 88,475 of NZ_JBPXLK010000011.1, read as the reverse complement.
GGTCGGTGCGCGCGCCGGTGTAAGCGGCCACGGCGGCGCGGTCGATCATCGGCTGGAACTTGCGCACCTCGGCGCGGGCGGCGTCGGCTACGGCCGTCGCGGCGGCGAGCGCGGCGTCGACATCGCGCTGGACGGCCAGTTTCGCGTCGAGTTCGCTTTGCGCGGTGAGGGATTCCTGGTTGACCACTTCGGCCTGCCGGGACAGGTCGACCATGCGGGCGATCGCGTCACCGGCGGTGGTGGGGAGAGCGACCGGGTCGGCCGAGGAGGGGCCGGCCACGGCGGCGGTGCATACCAGGACGGTCGCGGACAGGGCTCCGGCCAATCCACGCGCTGCGTGAAATCTCCGGTGTTGTGATCTCACAGTGCCCCGTGCCCCGTTCTCTCGATATCCGACGATGCAAGCGCCTTACCTGAACCCGGACTTCCTCGTCCGCCACGAAGGTCTCGATCAGATTACGGAACGGCGAGGGTTCGTGTCCAGTGGGGCACGAAAGGGTCACGGTGCGCCCTTCCCCGAGAACGACGCACCGTGCCGGCTGGATCAGAAGCGGCGCGCACCCGCGAACGGCATCGAGTCGAGCGAGGCGACGTGCACCGGCGAACCCGAGGTGGCGGCGTGGACGACATTGCCGTCACCGGCGTAGAGGCCCGAGTGGCCGCCGCCGTAGAACGACACCAGGTCGCCGGGGCGCAGGTCGCCGAGCGCGACCGGGGTGCCGGCGCCGAGCTGGGCGCCGCTGGTGCGGGGCAGCTCGACGCCCGCCTGGCGGTAGGCCCACTGGACCAGACCCGAGCAGTCGAAGGCGTCCGGGCCCGCGGCACCGTAGACGTAGGGGGAGCCGACCTTGCTCAGCGCGGCATCGAGGGCGATGTCGGCGGCGGTGGCGGTGGGCGCGGTGAACACGTGCGGCGCTGCCGGGGCCTCGATGCCGGGGATGCCCGCCGGGATCGGGATCTCGTTGGGCACCTCGAAGGTGCCGATGCCGGGCACGGTGACGGGCGTCGCCGACGCGGGAGCGGCCGGCAGGAGGAACGCGCCGATGGTGGCAGCGCCGACGGCTCCGGCGGCAACGGCACGCTGCGCCTGACGCTTGACGGTGTTGGTCGCCATGATGCGGTACTTCCAATCTGCCCCACGACGTCCCGTCCGTATGACGGGGCGGACTCCTCGCGCCGAGCCGTTGCGGCCTGGCGGACTCCGTGAGGTCTCGAAAAGGTTACGAACCAATCACGGTGGTTTGTAAAGTCGGACATGCGTCCTGGAAGGGAATTCGTCGATTCGACCGGAACGAACGTGCGACGTGAGTCACACCGAATCACGAAAAGATAACGCCAGGTCGAATTTCTCGAGCGGGCCAACCGCTGCCCGGCGCGGCGTCGGGTCGGTGTGTCTGTGCGACACGCCGAGAATTCTCAGTGAAGTCCCAGGTTGGGCGAGCGTGGCGCCAAAGCGACCCGCCCGTTGACGTCCAGCCAACACGCCGGGCGCGCCGCCCTCTGTCGCGGTCGGAATCTGGAAACGTCACTTATCCGATCGTTTCGGCGGCAGTAATGCATAACTGCGATATATGTGATGCCGGTCTCAATTGGGTTTGCTCGCGGTCATTTTGTTCGCATCGGTGCGAAATCTTCGCGGCGAATGATCGGCATCGGGTCGGGCACCGGGCTCGCGGACCTGGTCCCGGTGGGTGGGACCGATCTTCGGCCGATTCAGCGAAACCCGTTGGGGCGGTTACGGTACGGTCGAATGTTCGCGGTTCGAAGGGGGAGCGGTGGCCGACGACCAGGTACTCACCGACATGCTGACGATGCTCGACCGCAGTCCGGGGGTGCTCGCGCTGCGCGTGTGCGTCATCGAGCTGCTGATCGAGCGGCAACGGTATGCCGACGCGCTGGCTCATTGTGGTGTCGCACTCGGGAACGATCCCGGAAACGCGCAGGTCCTGGCCTTGATGACACGGTGCAGTACCGCGTTGAGTGGTGGCTCGCCGCAACCGGCGCCCGCCGCCCCGCCCGCTGCCGTACCGACCGGCTACGACTGGGCGGCCGCCGAGAGCCAGGTCGGTGACATCATCGCCCCGGCGTTCGTCGATGCCCCCGCCGAGTTCGTCATCGACGACGACGCGGCCACTCTCGAACGCCCTCGCTTCGGCTTGGCCGATGTGGGTGGCATGGACGAGGTGAAGCGGCAACTCGACCTCACCCTGCTCGGTCCGCTGCGCAATCCCGAGCTCGCCAAGGCGTTCGGCACCTCCGCCCGCGGCGGCCTGCTGCTCTACGGCCCGCCCGGCTGCGGCAAGACCTTCATCGCCTCGGCGGTGGCGGGGGAACTCGGCGCCAACTTCTACCCGATCGAGATCGCCGACATCCTCGACATCTACACCGGGTCGAGTGAGCGCAATGTGCACAGCGTCTTCGAGATGGCCCGCCGTAACGCCCCGTGCGTGCTGTTCCTCGACGAGGTGGACGCGCTCGGACACAAGCGCAGCCAGATGCACGGCTCCTCGGCGATGCGCACGGTGGTGAACCAGCTGCTCACCGAGATGGATTCGGCGACCCACAGCAACGAGGGCGTGTTCGTGCTCGGCGCGACGAACCACCCGTGGGACGTGGATGTGGCGCTGCGCAGGCCGGGCCGGTTCGACCGGATGATCTTCGTCGGTCTACCGGACGCGGCCGCGCGCCGGTCGATCCTGCACTACCACTTGCGCGACCGCCCGATCGCCGGCATCGACCTCACTGCCCTCGCCACGCACACCGAGGGCCTGTCCGGCGCCGACCTCGCCCACATCTGCACCTCGGCCACCCAGCTGGCGATGGCGGACTCGATGCGCACGGGTGAGGTGCGTCCCGTCGGCATGCCCGATGTGCGGGCCGCGCTCGCCCAGGTGCGGCCGAGTACCGGTGCCTGGTTCGAATCCGCCCGCAATGTGGTCGAATTCGCCAACGGCGACGGGAGCTATGACGATCTCGCCCGGTACCTGAAGCGCGTCAAGCGCTGAATCGACACCCATGAGCGAACCGCGACTCGACCGGGCCGTCGTACTGGTCGAGTTGGACCGACTCGAGGCGGCCCGCGCCGAGCTGGCCGCCCTCCTGGCCGTCGAGCCGGACAACGCCGATGCCCACGCACACGTCGCGCACACGTGGCTGAGGTCCGCGGATTTCGCCACCGCGAGCGCGGCGGCACGCACGGCGCTGCGCCACGACCCCGAGCACCTGTTCGCGTGGGTCCTGCTCGCGCTCAGCGAACACGGATTGTTCGACCGGCTGACCGACACCGATCGGGTCGCGGCGCTCGTCCATCAGGACGAGGCGGTGCGCGCGGCGTACACCTGCGTGGACCTGAACCCCTGGTCGGCCGAGTGTCACCGGGTACTCGCGGTCGTGCTGGCACCCCGGGACCGCGAGGCGGCGCTGGCCGCCGTCGATGTCGGCATCGAACTCGACCCGCAGGAACCACTCCTCTACATCACGCGTGCCCGCGTGCTGTGGCACGGCGCCGAGGCCGACGCCCCGCGCGCCGCGGCGTTCCGTGCGGCACTCGAGCAGGCGTTGCGGCTGGAACCCGACAATGCCGAGGCCATGTATCTGCTCGGCGCGGACGCCGCGCGGTCGGGCAGGCGGGCGAATGCCGAGCGGTGGCTGTTGCGGGCCGCCGAACTCGAACCGGCCCACGGGCCCGCGGCGCGGGAACTGCTGCGGCAGGTACCCGATCCTTCCGGGTCGTTGCGAGACCCGGCGGTGCGCCGCGAGTACCTCGGCGGTCCGAGCGCCGGCGGTGCCCGACGATCGAGCACAGGCGTGATCGCCGTACTCGTCTTCTTGTTCGTCGTCGGACTGGCCCGCGCTGTGTCGGGAGTCGACACCGACAACCCCTCGACCCGCCCCACCACGACCCTGCGCCCACCGCTCACCTACTACAAGCCGCAGCCGCTGCCCACCTTCCCCGAGTGGAGCCGCTACTTGACGGCCCGTCCCACCCCACCCCTCCCCGCCTGGCCACAGCACGTGCCCCGCTGAACCCGCCACCAACCTCCTGGCACGGCGGAGGGATCGCCGCGCCGCGTCGGGACCGCAGGGGCCGCCGACTCGAGCGCGCCGGCGCTCCAACAATCCTGTCGGACCCTTTCCTTACTCTGCTGTCCGTGCCCGACCCTGTACTCCCGGCCGCGCGGCAGCTGGCCTTCGACGAGCTCGATACGCCGTTGTATGCCACCACTTTCGTCGTCGTCGACCTGGAGACCACCGGGACCAGCCCCGACGGTGATGCGATCACCGAGATCGGGGCGGTGAAGGTGCGTGGGGGAGAGGTGTTGGGGGAGTTCGCGACCCTGGTGAATCCGGGGTACGAGATTCCGCCCGCGATCGTGCAGATCACCGGGATCACCACGGCCATGGTGTATGCCGCGCCGCGGATCGAGGCGGTGTTGCCGGGGTTTCTCGAGTTCGCGGCGGGGGCGGTGCTGGTGGCGCACAATGCCCGGTTCGACACGGCTTTCCTGAAAGCCGCTGCCGCGCGCCAGGACATTCCGTGGCCGAATCCCCAGGTGCTGTGCACGGTGAAGCTGGCGCGGCGGGTGCTCACTCGCGACGAAGCGCCGTCGGCGCGACTGGGGGTGCTGGCACAGATCCTCGGTGCGTCGACCACGCCGACGCACCGCGCTCTCGACGATGCCCGCGCCACCGTCGACGTGTTGCACGCGTTGATCGCCCGCGTCGGTAACCAGGGTGTGCAGAGCCTGACGGAGCTGCTCGACTATCTGCCCGGTGTCACCGGAACACAGCGCGCCAAAAGGACATTCGCCAACGATCTCCCTGCCGCGCCGGGTGTGTATCTGTTCCGCGGCCCGTCCGACGAAGTCCTCTATATAGGGACGGCGGTGAATCTGCGCCGCCGCGTGCGCAACTACTTCACCGGTTCGGAGACGCGCGGCCGCATGAAAGAGATGGTGGCGCTGGCACAACGGGTCGACCACGTGGTCTGCGCGCACGGACTCGAAGCCGGTGTTCGCGAACTGCGACTGCTCGCCGCCCACGTCCCGCCTTACAACCGCCGTTCGAAGTTCCCCAAGCGTGGCTGGTGGCTCACTCTCACCGACGAACCCTTCCCGCGTCTGGTCGCCGTTCGCACGCCGACCCGAACTGCTCTCGGCCCGTTCAACTCTCGTGCCGACGCCGTAGATGTCGGCCTGACCATCGCCGAATTCGCGGGTCTGCGTACCTGTGCCACCCGGCTCACCCGCGCCGCGAAACACCTGTGCCAACCAGCGATCGTCGGCGGATGCCCGGCCGCCAGCGCCGACGGCTCGGACGCCGACGCCTACGCACCCGCCGCCCATTCGGTCCGCGATCTGCTCACGGGTCGCTCCGACACGCTCCTGCGAGCCATGCTCGATCGCATCGAAACCTATTCCACGGCAGAGCATTTCGAGGCAGCGGCCCGCTTGCGTGATCGCACCGCCGCCGTGGTCACCAAACTGGCTCGCACCCAACGGCTCGCCGCACTGGCCCGCCTCGCCGAACTGATCATCGCCCTTCCCGACGGCGCGGGCGGCTGGGAATTCTCCGTCATCCGCCACGGCCGCCTCGCCGCCGCGGGCGTCGCCCGCCGCGGCACCCCACCCATGGCTGTCGTCGATCAAATCGTGGCGGCCGCGGAAACGGTCGTGCCCGACCTCGGCGACGCGGCCACGAGCAACGGTCGCGCACCGCAACGACAAGCGATGCCGATCCCCGGGATTCCCGACGCCGCGATGACAACCGTGGACAGCGCGGATCGGCCGCCCATGTTCTCCGACGACGTACCTCCACTTCTCGGTGCGCCGCCGGAGGAGGTCGGGGTGATCGCGCGCTGGCTCGCCAAACCCGGCGCCCGGATCGTCCGGACCAGCGACGCGTACTGCGAACCCTTGCACGGCGCCGCCCGCTGGGTCGCCTGGGCGCAGCTGGCCCGGGAGGCGGCGGAAGTGCGGTCCGAGCAGGAGCAGTATCTGGCGGAGCGGTGATCGCCCGCCGGGTCGAGGGGAAACCGCAGCAGGCGCGTGTTCTCCGCCGAACAGCAGGGGAGGGGCTGAGGTAAACGGTGGTGTTCGGCCGACCTGTCCGAGACGCACCTGTCCCGTCCTGGATCATGGTTGGTGGTGTTGTCGGTGGAAAGGACTGGTGGCGGTGTTCGTGAAGGTGTGTGGGTTGACCACCGAGGAACAGATCGACTGGGCGGTCGAGCTGGGCTATTCGGCGATCGGTGTCATGGTCACGCCCAAGAGCAAGCGGTACCGCACGCCCGAGCAGGCCCGTGCCCTCGCCGACTACGCACGCGGTCGCATCACCACCTTCGCGGTCGCGCTGGAACACGCCGAAGTCGCCGAGGTGGCCGACGCCTTCGACGTCGTCCAGCTCTACCGGTGGGCCGACCTGCCGAACCTGGCCTTCTGCTCCTCGACCCCGCCCGCACCCGAGCAGACCAGCGAATACTTCTTCTACGACGCCAGCGCGGGCAGCGGCGTCTTCGAGGAGTTCCCCGACTGGGTGCGCGCCCAGCCGAGACGGGTGGTGCTGGCCGGTGGCCTCGACCCGGACAATGTCGCCGACGTCATCGCCCGCCACCGTCCCTACGGCGTCGACGTGTCGAGTTCGCTGGAAACGGCACCGGGTGTGAAGAGCTACGACCTCATGCGACGGTTCAAAGCGGCCACCGAGCGGCCCGAAGTTCTAGGCTGATCCCATGATTACCGCGATCGTGCTGATCCAGGCCGAGAACTCTCGCATCCCCGAGACCGCACAGGCGCTCGCCGATACCGCAGGAGTCGCCGAGGTGTACTCCTGCGCCGGCGATGTGGACCTGATCGCGATCGTGCGGGTACGCGATCACGAGCGCATCGCCGAGGTCGTCACCGAAGGCATCGACAAGGTCGACGGGGTGGTCCGCACCACCACCCACATCGCCTTCAAGTCCTATTCCAGCGCCGACGTGGAGGCCGGATTCTCCTTGGGGGAGTAGGGCTTTCAGTTGTCGTCGAGGACCTGGGTGAGTTCGGCCCAGGTCTGCAGCAACTTCGCGGACGCGCCGCTGTCCACCGCGGCGGCGGCGCGTTCCATCGCGGCCGAGAGCGCGGCGTCCAAGTCGAGATCGACATCGCCCACGCCACGTGACAGGTCGTAGGCGACGATCGCCGCGGCCGAATTCAGCAGCACCGCGTCCCGCACCGGCCCCGGTGTCCCGGCGAAGACCTCCCGCGCGATCCGCGCGTTCTCGGCCGCGTCGCCGCCACGCAACTCGTCGAGATCGACGCGGGGGATGCCGAGCGCGGTCGGGTCGAGCACCGTCTGCGCGACGCGCCCACCGCTGACCACCCACACATCGGTCAGATCCGAGGTGGTGATCTCGTCGAGCCCGTCGCGCCCGCGCACCACCAGCGCACTGGCGCTGTACTCGGCGGGGGTCCCCGCGACACCCGGTACCGCGTCGGCGAAGCGGCGTCGCGCGAACACACCCGCGATCACCGGCGCCAGGTCCTCGAACGCGCAGCCGATCAGCCCGGCGCGCGGCTGCGCCGGATTCGTCAGCGGGCCGAGGACATTGAACACGGTCGGGATGCCGATCTCCTTGCGCGCCGCACCGGCGAAACGCAGCCCCGAATGGAACAGCGGTGCGAAACAGAACCCGATCCCGGCCTCGCGCACCGACCGCGCCACCGACTGCGGGCCGAGGGCCAGCTTCACACCGAGCGCCTCGAGCACATCGGCGCCACCGGCCTTCGACGACGCGGCCCGGTTGCCGTGCTTGACCACCGGCACCCCCGCCGACGCGACGACCACCGAGGACATGGTGGAAATGTTCACCGACCCGGAACGGTCACCGCCGGTGCCGACGATGTCGACCGCGTCCCCGTCGACGTGCACCAGCCGCGCGTGCCCGAGCATCCCCGACACCATGCCCGCCAGCTCGGTGGGGGTGGGGCCCTTGATCTTCATGGCGACGCCGAAGGCCGCGATCTGGGCAGGGGTGGCGTTGTCGGTGAAGATCTCGTCGATCACCCACGCGGTGTCGTCGGAGCCGAGGTCACCTCCGTCGGCGAGTGTCCCGAGCACCTGGGGCCAGCTGCGCACGCTCATCTGCTCTGCATCTCCGTTTCGACGACGGGCGCAACGAGGTTGCGCTTGCGCAACCACTGTGCGCTCGATCGGCAAGTTTAGGCGGCCGGACGTGGCGGCTGCAGCGCGTCCCACCCGTCGGCGACCCCGTCGTGGCGTTGCGCCAGGCCCGCCATCCGCGAACGTTCCTGCGAGATCGTCAGCGGGTCGAGCAGCTGTACCCGCTGCAGCAGCACGGGCACGAGATCGTCGGAGACCCCGCGCACCGCCTCCGCGCGCTCGTATCCGTCGTATCCGGCGATCTCGCACGCCTCGTCGATGCGATCGGCCGGCAGCCGCAGATGGTGCCGCAACACCGCCTGCGCGCCGCGATCGAGATCGACGGCCCGGTCGAGCGCCACCGAGGACGCCTCGGCGTCGTCGAAACTCGACGCGACGACGACCAGATCCTCACGCGTGGGATCGAGCCCACCGGGTTGCCCACCGAAGAGCCGCCGCCACATCCGCACTACGACCATCGTCGCCTCCTCGTCTCAGCCTATCCACATCCAACGCTGTCACAATGAGTTGTCACGCGACGAGTCGCCAACACGCCGACGGTTGCATCGGACCCCCTCTGTACGTGGGTTTTCCGGTCCGCGCGACAAACTTTCGTACCCGGGTACAGCTGTCGTACTACGAAGAGTCATACTTACCCCGTGACGACCGCAGTAGGCACCCCAGGATCGGCCATTACTCAGCGTGTGCATTCGCTGAACCGGCCCAACATGGTCAGCGTCGGAACCATCATCTGGCTGTCGAGCGAGCTGATGTTCTTCGCCGGCCTCTTCGCCATGTACTTCGTTGCGCGCGCGCAAGCGCACGGCGACTGGCCCCCGGAGCCCACCGAGCTGAACCTCGCGTTGGCTGTTCCGGTGACGGCCGTGCTGATCGCATCGTCGTTCACCTGCCAGATGGGCGTGTTCGCCGCGGAGAAGGGCGACGTGTTCGGCCTGCGCCGCTGGTACACGATCACCCTGCTGATGGGTGCCTTCTTCGTCGCCGGTCAGGCGTACGAGTACTACCACCTGGCGCACGAGGGCACGACCATCGCGGGCAGCTCCTACGGCTCGGTCTTCTACATCACCACCGGCTTCCACGGTCTGCACGTGATCGGCGGTCTGATCGCGTTCGTGTTCCTGCTCATCCGCACCACGCTGAGCAAGTTCACCCCCGCTCAGGCCACCGCCGCCATCGTGGTGTCCTACTACTGGCATTTCGTCGACATCGTCTGGATCGGGCTGTTCGCCACGATCTACTTCGTCAGCTAGCCCGCGGGCACACAAGCTTTTGCACAAGTCGGTTCCGTCTACTCCAAAGGGACTACAGATGAGTTCATCTCCCCCGTCGGCCCCCGAGCCCGCAGGCGCCGGTCAGGCTGCCAAGACGCGCAAGCAGCGTCGCGCCCGCCGTCGTATCGCGGGTGCGCTCGCGCTGATGGTCGGCCTCGTCGGAGCCGGCTTCCTGGCGAGCGCGCTCACCCCCGAGCCGCAGATCGCCACCGCGAACGAGGACCAGTCCGCGCTGATCCGTGAGGGCAAGCAGCTCTACGAGACCTCGTGCATCACCTGCCACGGTGCGAACCTGCAGGGTGTGCCCGATCGCGGTCCGAGCCTGATCGGTGTCGGTGAGGCCGCGGTCTACTTCCAGGTCTCCTCCGGCCGTATGCCGATGGTGCGCAACGAGGCCCAGGCCATGCGCAAGCCGGAGAAGTTCGACGCGCATCAGACCGACGCGCTCGGCGCCTACGTCGCCGCCAACGGCGGTGGCCCCTCGGTGATCCGCGACGCCAACGGCGAGATCGCCCAGGAATCGCTGCGCGGCGACGACATCGGCCGCGGTTCGGAACTGTTCCGCATGAACTGCGCGTCCTGCCACAACTTCACCGGTCGCGGTGGCGCGCTGTCGGGCGGTAAGTTCGCGCCGCCGCTCGAGCCGGCCAACGAGCAGCAGATCTACGACGCGATGCTCACCGGCCCGCAGAACATGCCCAAGTTCTCCGACCGGCAGCTGACGCCGGAAGAGAAGCGCGACATCGTCGCCTACGTCAAGAACTCCGCCGAGGAGAAGTCGCCCGGCGGCTGGGATCTCGGCGGTTTCGGTCCGGCGACCGAAGGTCTCGCCATCTGGGTCATCGGCATCACCGCTGTGGTCGGCGCCGCTATGTGGATCGGTTCCCGGACATGATCGGTCAGCGTGCGGAGGCGGTAGCGCAGCGTAACCACGCAGCGCGCCCGAGCATGTCCAATCGGGCACAGCACGTGATCGGGCAGGTCGCGCTCGGCGCGTCGGATAGGACACAGTCATGAGTGGACAGGAGCGAAGCGACATGGGTCGCGAACCCACCGAAGACGAACTGGACGCGATGTCGCGTGACGAGCTCGTCGAACTCGGTACCGCGCGAGACGACGTCGAGGTCGTGTACCGCAGCGAGCGCTGGCCGGTGCCAGGCACCCGGGCCGAGAAGCGTGCCGAGCGTGCCGTCACGTTCTGGTTCGCCATCTCCGGTCTCGCGGCCGCCGCGCTGATCGGTGTCTTCCTGTTCTGGCCGTGGGAGTGGAAGGGCAAGGGCGACGAGGGCCACGAGGCCTACTCGCTGTTCACCCCGCTCATCGGTCTGACCTTCGGCATCTCGGTGCTGGTCATCGGTATCGCCGTGGTGCTGATCCGCAAGCGGTTCATCCCCGCCGAGATCTCCATCCAGCAGCGCCACGACGGCCCGTCCGACGAGGTCGAGCGCCGTACCCTGGCCGCCGAGCTGCAGGACGCGCTCGAGACCTCCACCCTCGGTCGCCGCAAGATGATGCTCGGCACCGCCGGTGCCGGTGTCGGTGTGCTCGGCCTCGGTGCCGCGATGGTGTTCATCGGCGGCATGATCAAGAACCCGTGGGCGAAGAAGGACAAGTCGCCGCTGTGGGTGTCGGGCTGGACCCCGGACTACCCGGGCGAGACCGTCTACATCCGCCGCGACACCGGCCGTCCCGACGACATCGTCCTGGTGCGCCCGGAGGATCTCGACGCGGGCGCGATGGAAACCGTCTTCCCCTGGAAAGAGAAGTGGCGCGGCGATTCGCACGCCACCCTGCAGTCGCTGCGCGGCATCCGTAACTCCGTCATGCTGATCCGTCTGCGCACCGAGGACGCCGAGAAGGCGATCAAGCGCAAGGGCCAGGAGAGCTTCAACTACGGCGACTACTTCGCCTACTCGAAGATCTGCACCCACCTGGGCTGCCCGACCTCGCTGTTCGAGCAGCAGACCAACCGGATCCTGTGCCCGTGCCACCAGTCGCAGTTCTCGGCGACCGAGTGGGGTAAGCCGGTCTTCGGTCCGGCCGCCCGCGCGCTGCCTCAGCTGCCGATCACCGTCAACTCCGAGGGCTTCCTGGTCGCCGCGGGCGACTTCATCGAGCCGCTCGGCCCGGCCTTCTGGGAGCGTCGTTCATGAGTGCTGGAGATATGGCCGCTAACCAGGCCAATGAAATGGACGAGCGGTATCGTGCCGCCGCGTTCGTGAAGCGGTCGATCAACAAGGTCTTCCCGACCCACTGGTCGTTCCTGCTCGGTGAGATCGCGCTGTACGCGTTCATCATCCTGCTGCTGTCGGGTATCTACCTGACGCTGTACTTCGACCCGTCGATGGCGCACGTCGTGTACGACGGTGCCTACCAGCCGCTGCGCGGTGTCGGCATGTCGCGGGCCTACGAGACGACGCTGAACATCTCCTTCGAGGTGCGCGGTGGTCTGTTCGTCCGCCAGATCCACCACTGGGCGGCACTGCTGTTCGCGGCGTCGATCATCATCCACCTGTTCCGCATCTTCTTCACCGGCGCGTTCCGCAAGCCGCGTGAGGCGAACTGGGTGATCGGTTCGCTGCTGCTGATCCTGGCGATGTTCGAGGGCTTCTTCGGTTACTCGCTGCCCGACGACCTGCTCTCGGGCACCGGTCTTCGTGCCGCGTTCTCCGGCATCACCATCGGTGTCCCGGTGGTCGGTACCTGGCTGCACTGGCTGATGTTCGGCGGCGACTTCCCCGGCGACATCATCATCCCGCGCCTCTACATCGCGCACGTGCTGCTGCTGCCCGGCATCATCCTGGCGCTGATCGGTGCCCACGTGGCGCTGGTCTGGTACCAGAAGCACACCCAGTTCCCCGGCCCGGCCCGCACGGAGACGAACGTGGTCGGTGCTCGCATCGTCCCGGTGTTCGCCGCCGACCAGGGCGCGTTCTTCGCCTTCACCCTCGGCATCGTCGGCATCATGGGCGGTGTCCTGCAGATCAACCCGGTGTGGAACCTCGGTCCGTACAACCCGTCGCAGGTGTCGGCGGGTTCACAGCCCGACTTCTACATGATGTGGACCGACGGTATGGCGCGTCTGATGCCTGCCTGGGAGCTCTACCTCGGCCGGTACACGATTCCGGCGGCGTTCTGGGTCGCGCTGGTCATGGGCCTGGTGTTCACGCTGCTGATCGCCTACCCGTGGATCGAGAAGCGCCTCACCAACGACCACACCGCGCATCACAACCTGCTGCAGCGTCCGCGCGACGTGCCGGTGCGCACGGCGATCGGTGCGATGGCCATCGCGTTCTACGTGGTGCTCACGCTGTCGTGCGTCAACGACATCATCGCGCTGAAGTTCGACATCTCGCTGAACGCGACCACCTGGATCGGTCGTATCGGCCTGCTGCTGCTGCCGCCGCTGGCGTACTTCATCACCTACCGGTTCTGCATCGGCCTGCAGCGCAGCGACCGCGCGGTGCTCGAGCACGGCATCGAGACCGGTGTGATCAAGCGTCTGCCGCACGGTGAGTACATCGAGGTGCACCAGCCGCTGGGTGGGGTCGACGCACACGGCCACGCCATCCCGCTGGAGTACCAGGGTGCCCCGGTGCCCAAGAAGATGAACCGCCTCGGTTCGGCGGGCAAGCCGGGTACGGGCAGCTTCCTTCGCCCCGACCCGCGCGCCGAGGGCCAGGCCTGGGCCGAGATCGAGGAGGCCGAGGAGCACAAGATGCTCGGCGCCCTCGCCGAGCACCAGGCTCGCACCGGCAACGGTGACCACAGCGGTCACTGATTCCGCGAACAACGAAGGCCCCGAGTCGTTTTCGACTCGGGGCCTTCGTCGTATTCAGAGGCGGGGCGTGCGGCGGTGGGATTCGATGGCCTCGAACTTGGCCAGGTTGTGGCGGGCGTCGGCCAGCGCGTCGTGCGCGTCGTCGGGGATGGGCGGCAGTTCGGGGCTGCCGTGGGCCACCCAGTGCTGGCGCAGTTCGTTGGTGTAGCGGGGCATGTTCTTGGGCAGCGCGGTCATGTCACCCCACAGCTGGCACAGCGCCACGTGGTCGTAGGCGCCGACCCAGGCCCACAGCTCCGGATACACACCGGGGCGGGGCAGGAAGAACTTGAACAGGTCGTCGCGGATCTGGGCCCGGGTGCGATACAGCGGCGAACCGGCCGGTGGCAGCTTCGGCAGCACATTGCGGCGCACCCACGGCCCGGCCCGTCCGGCGTCGAATTCGGTGGAGACGGCGTAGTACTCGCGTCCGTCCTCGCAGACGACACCGATCGAGATCAGATCGATCGTCACGCCGTCCTCGACGAATTCCGAATCGTAGAAATATCGCAGGGAGATCGCCTCTTCGTGCCGGTGGGCGCCCGTCCCGTCCGGCGCGACGAGGCAGGCGGACCCACGATGAATTGAGTGAAACCCTATGCGGGCACTTCGCGCGTGGTGCGCAGGGGTCGCTGCCGGGGGTCCCGTCGGCCCGTCGCAGGTACGCCGGATATTCGCCCGCTTCGGTGAGTCCGTATTCTGATCTGGTGACCTGGACCGTCGACGTACCGATTGACCGCCTGCCGGAACTGCCGCCGCTGCCTGACGATCTGCGCAGGCGACTGGACGCCGCTCTGGCTCGCCCCGCCCTGCAGCAGCCGTCCTGGGACGCCGACGAGGCCACCACGATGCGCACCGTGCTCGAGAGCGTGCCGCCGATCTGCCTGCCCGCCGAGGTCGAGGACCTCAAGGCGCAGCTGGCGCAGGTGGCGCGCGGCGAGGCCTTCCTGATGCAGGGCGGTGACTGCGCGGAAACCTTCGCCGACAACACCGAACCCCACATCAGGGGCAATATCCGCACCCTGCTGCAGATGGCTGTCGTGCTCACCTACGGCGCGAGCATGCCGGTGGTGAAGGTGGCCCGCATCGCCGGTCAGTACGCCAAGCCGCGCTCGGCCGACATCGATGCGCTCGGCCTGAAGTCCTACCGGGGCGACATGGTCAACTCCCTGGTCGCCGACGAGCAGCTGCGCCGCCACGACCCGTCACGCCTGGTCCGGGCCTACGCCAACGCGAGCGCCGCGATGAACCTGGTGCGTGCCCTCACCAGCGCGGGCACCGCCGACCTGCACCGCCTGCACGACTGGAACCGTGACTTCGTCGCCCAGTCGCCCGCGGGTGCGCGCTACGAGACCCTGGCCGAGGAGATCGACAAGGGTCTGCGGTTCATGGCTGCCTGTCAGGTCAACGACCCGAGCCTCAAGACCGCCCGCATCTACGCCTCGCACGAGGCGCTCGTCCTCGACTACGAGCGCGCGATGCTGCGCCTCAGCGAGAGCGAGACGGGCGAACCACTGCTCTACGACCTGTCGGCGCACTTCCTGTGGATCGGTGAGCGCACCCGTCAGCTCGACGGTGCCCACATCGCCTTCGCCGAGTTGCTGGCCAACCCCATCGGCCTCAAGATCGGCCCGACCACCACCCCCGACCAGGCGGTGGAATACGTCGAGCGGCTCGACCCGAACAACGAGCCCGGCCGGCTCACCCTGGTGGCGCGCATGGGCAACGGCAAGGTGCGCGATGTGCTGCCGCCGATCATCGAGAAGGTGCAGGCCACCGGCCACCAGGTGATCTGGCAGTGCGACCCGATGCACGGCAACACCCACGAGTCGTCCACCGGGTTCAAGACCCGTCACTTCGATCGCATCGTCGACGAGGTGCAGGGGTTCTTCGAGGTCCACCACGCGCTCGGCACCCATCCTGGCGGCATGCATATCGAGCTGACCGGTGAGAACGTCACCGAATGCCTCGGTGGTGCGCAGGACATCTCCGATCTGGATCTCGGTGGGCGGTACGAGACTGCCTGCGATCCTCGGCTCAACACTCAGCAGTCGCTGGAACTGTCGTTCCTGGTGGCGGAGATGCTGCGCTGAGCTGGTTCGGTAGAGCCCGGTCAGCGGTTACCGCCGCGGCCGGGCTTTTCCTTGTCGTCGTCCTTGTCGGGCTTGTCGTCCTTTTCCGGGGCGCGGTCTCTTCAAGGTAGGGCGGTGAGCGATACGACGCTGCCCGCCTCCACGTTCGTGTTGATGCCGGGGACCTGGCCGATGACCAGGGAGCTGTCGGAGTCGGTGAGGGATTTGACCTCTACCCGCAGGCCTAGTTGCTGGAGTTTGGCGCGGGCGTTGCCGACGTTCTGACCCATCACGTTGGGGACCTTGATCGCGTTGGAGACGAGCAGGGTGACGCTGTCGCCGGACTGCAGGGTGGTGCCGACGGCGGGGTCGGTGCCGATGGCCTTGTCGGCCTCGATGCTCTTGTCGAACTGCACCTTCACCTCGCGGACGGTGAGTCCGGCCTTGGTGAGCGCCTGGGTGGCTTCCTCGGTGGTCTTGCCGCGCACATCGGGCACGTTCACGGGCTGGGAGCCCTTGCTGCGGTACACCTTCACCTGCGCGCCCATCGGCAGCACGGTGCCGGGGGCGGGCTCGACCCTGGCCAGTGAGCCCTTCGGGGCGGTGCTGGCCGCTTCGCCGCTGTCGATGGGTTGCAGGCCCATGTCGCGGATGGCGGCGTTCACGGCACTGATCTGGTCGCCGGGCTTGATGTCCTCGGGGACGCGCGGCTTGCCGTTGGAGATCAGCACGGCGATGGTTGAGCTCTTGGTGACCCGTGAGCCCGCCGACGGGTCGGTGCCGACCACGCCGCCCACCGGGATCGTGTCGGACGCCTTCTGCCGCAGTACCGTCTCGAATCCGGCCTGCTCCAGCACGGCGACGGCCCGCTCGCTGTCCATGCCCGCAATCGGCGGCACGGCCGTGTAGCGGCCGACGCCGAGCCACCAGCCACCGATGCCGACCAGCAGCGTCAGCGCGGTGACGATACCCACCCACACCAGGCCGGTGCGGCGGGTATGGGTCTCGGCCGGGACGAACGGATTGTGCAGGGGCGCGGGCGGATCGGCGTGCTCGTCGAGTCGGGGCCGTTGGGCGGTGACCACCCGGGTGTGCTGCGGCTGGGCGACCGGACGCGGCGGTGCGGGTTCATGCGGGACACCAACGGGATTCGCCGCGGCCACGGGTGCGCGAAAGGCCTCGCTGAGATGTTCGGCCGAATCACGGGGTGCCGGAACGCGATACGGCGGCAGGTTCAAGGTCATCGCGACGGCCTGCAGGTTGGCCGCCATCTGATTGGCGTCGGCGAAGCGCTTCGCGGGGTCGCGGGAGGTGGCCTCGGCGACGAGGGCGTCGAATTCGGCGGGCACACCGTCGATGAACTGACTCGGCGCCGGTACGTCGTTCTCCACCCGCTGATACGCCACCGACAGCGAATTGTCGCCGGTGAACGGCACGCGGCCGGTGAGCAGTTCGAAGATCAGGATGCCGAAGGAGTACACGTCCGAGCGCGCGTCGGCGGTGCCGGTGGTGACCTGCTCCGGCGACAGGTAGGCGGCGGTGCCGAGGATCACGCTGGCGGAGGTGGTGTTGGCGGCGGCCACGGCGCGGACCAGGCCGAAGTCGGCGATCTTCACCTCGCCCGCATCGGAGATCAGCACGTTCTCCGGCTTGATGTCGCGGTGCACCAAGCCGGCGTCGTGCGCGGTGCCGATGGCGCGCAGCACCGGTTCGGCGACGGCCCGCACGGCGTGCGGCGGCATCGGGCCGCGTTCGCGCAGCAGCTCACGCAGGGTGCCGCCCTCGACCAATTCCATGATGAGGAAGGGATATTCGCCGTCGACACCCTGGTCGTACACCGCGACGAGCGACGGGTGCTTGAGTTTGGCCACCGCGCGCGCCTCGAACTCGAAGCGGCTCAGGAACTGTGGGTCGCTCGCGAACTTGGGGTCCATCACCTTGATGGCGACGGGACGGTCGAGCCGGGTGTCGGTTCCGCGGAACACCATCGACATTCCGCCGCGCGCGATCGGCGCGTCGATGCGATAGCGCCCTTCCAGCATCTGGCCGATCACAGGTTCCTCCGGCGTACGACAAACTGGCCACGGTGGTGCGGCCCCCACGATCGTAACCGGGTGCGACGGCATGCCCGCCGATGGATGCGCCGCGTCACGTACTACCGTTGTGCGGGTGAGTGCCTTTCCCTGCAGCGACGACGTGCTGCCCGACACCGAAACCCTCGTCTCCCTGCCCGAGGCCGCCGACATACTCGGCGTCCCGGTGACCGCGGTGCACCAGATGCTGCGCGATCACCAGCTCATCGCGGTGCGCCGGGGCGGTGTCGTCGGCATTCCGTCCCGCTTCTTCGACGACAACGACGAGATCGTCCGCATGCTGCCCGGCCTGATCACGGTGATGCGCGACGGCAAGTACAGCGACGAGGACATCCTCCGCTGGATCTACACCGAAGACGACTCCCTGCCCGGCCGCCCGGTCGACGCCCTGCACGGCCCGCTGGCCCGCGAGGTCGTCCGCCGCGCCGCCGCCGAACCCTTCTGAGGACCTGCCGAACAGGCTGAGCCGACGCGTCCGGCGGACCGGATGGCCGGTGCGCCCTTGCCGGGCGTCGGCTTCGGGGTGGGTTACCTCTCGCGGGAGTCGAGCCCCGGCCGGTCGCGGCGCTGAGTGGCGAAACCCTTGGCGGCGACCAAAATTCGGCGGTGGTTGGGAACCGTCGCGCGGGTGGCGAAGACCTGGTAGTCGGCTGCTTCGATCTGGTCGAGGATCTCGGCGTAGAGCACGGCGGCGGTTCGGATCGCCGGACGGACCCGGGGAGCCAGCAGGTCGATGCCGGGGACCGCGCGGCGGTAGATGTCGCGGTTGACGGCGATCAGATGGGCCAGAGCGCGTCGCGTCGGCTGATCGGTTCGCCCCGCCGCCCGGCACGCGTTCAGTCGGCCCTCGTCGACGCCGAACGCGGCCAGTTCGTCGGTGGGCAGGTAGATGCGGTCGCGATCGAGGTCTTCGGCCACATCACGCAGGAAGTTCGTGACCTGGAACGCCTCGCCCAACGCGGCGGCAGCGGGTTCGGCGTCGGCCACCGGGACCACCGTGCCGAGCACCGGCAGCAACTGCAGACCGATGGCGGCGGCCGACCCACGCATGTACTCGGCCAACTCGGCCATGCTCGCGTAGCGCCTGCGGTGAACGGTCGCGCCGGGGACGTCCATGCGCATGGCATCGAGGAACGTCCAGATGTGGTCGTGCGCGATGCCGTAGCGGGCGATGGTGTCGGCCGTCGCGGTGATGATCTGGCGGCGCCGCAGGTCGGCGGTATCGAGGTCGCCCTGCTCGATGGCCAGCCGGAGCTGCTTCTCGACCAGATCGAGGTGCTGAGCGGGGGAGATGCCGTCGCTGTCGTGGGCGAGGCGGCGATCAGGACCGTGTGCGCCCGGGGCGACGCTCGACAGGAGGGCTCGCGGCCGGTCGGCCGGGTCAAGGATCCACGCGGGGTCGTCGGCGTGGTCGACGATGTCGTCCACCATCCGCGCGAACGCGTACAGCGCGTGCACGGCCCGGCGCCGCTCCGGGCTCAGTAACGCCGTGGCGAGGAAATAGGTGCGTCCGTGCTCGGCGGCGATGCGGCGACAGGTCGCGTAGGCGTCGTCCAGCGCGGTGGGAACACTCATGCCGCGACGGGCGGTGCGTGTTCCTTGGCTATCGCGCGGGAACTCGCCGAACGCAGGTGCAGCGGGTCGACGTGGCGCAGCGACACGGCGGCCACCACGGCGGCGAACGTCGCCAGCGCCACGTGCCAGAAGTTGTAGAGGCCGATCGAGCCGTCCGGCTGGAACACCAGCATCAGCCAGGTGCAGATACCGACCAGCCACTGCAGGGTCACCGTCGACATCGCGAAACCGGCGGCCAGCGCAAGCGGCCACGAGTAGTACCAGGGCAGGGCGGCGGGGGAGAGCAGCACGATCGCCACGAACGCGACGATGATGCCCATCACGGCCTCGCGCTCGCTGTGGCGGAACCGCCACCAGGTCGCCACGAGCAGGACCACCAGCGCGACCTTGCACAGTTCGCGGGTGACGGACAGGACCGAATCCAGCGACCACGGCGTCACCCAGGTGACCATGTGGGCGAGGATCGTCGGCAGCGACAGCCAGTTGATGATCTTGTTCGAGCCCTGCAACGCGGTCACCCAGCCGAAGCCGACCCCGGCGATCACCGATGCCGCACCGAAGACCAGTGCGAAGACGCCGATGCCGATGCCGGCGATCTTGGTGAACACGAGCAGTGGGTGCGGCATGTCGGCCGATGGCCGGGCCGCGTCGGGATGCTTCAGTTCCTCGGCGAGACCGGCGTCGGAGTCGGCGCGGGCCCGGCGTTCGGCCGCCCGCCGTTCCTTCTCGTGCAGGATCCAGATCCACACCAGGAACGGCAACGCCACGCCTGCCGTCGCCTTGATCGCGACGCCGATGGCCACCACGACGATGCCCGCCACATGATGACGCTCGAGCACGAGCGCGATACCCGCGCACATCAGCCCGACCATCAGCATCTCGTTGTGCACGCCGCCGATGAGGTGCACGAGCACCAGTGGATTGAGTACCGCCAGCCACAGCGCCACGGTCGGTTTGCCGCCGAGGTGCTTGGTCAGATAGGGCACCGCCCACACCATCAGCGCCAGGCCGGGCAGCATGACGAAGCGCAGCGCGATGGTCCCGGCGATCACATTGTCACCGGTGAGCGTGGTGATCGCGCGGCCCATCAGCAGGAACACCGGCCCGTACGGCGCGGTGGTTGTGGTCCACACGGGGCTCACATTGTCCAGCAGCACACCGGGATTGGCGACGGGACCCACCTGGTAGGGGTCGAAACCGTCGCGCAGGAGCGCACCCTGGGCGAGATAGGAGTAGGCGTCGCGGCTGAACATCGGGGCCGCGAAAAGCAGTGGGGTGATCCAGATTCCGACGATCACCCGCAGCTCGTTGAGCGTGACCTTCGGTTCACCGTTGCCGATGAGCGTGCGGCCAAGGCGCACCCACGCGGTGATCATCAGCAGCACACCGGCCCAGATGACGATCATCGACAGGGCGTAGCCGTGGCCGAATCGCAGCCACGACAGGTGCAGCGCCTCGAGCAGCGGATCGCGTTTGCGGACGGCGCCCGCACCGAAACCGCCGAAGGTGATCATGATGGCGCCGAAGAATCCCATGAAGGCCGCGTGACCTTCGGGGCTCCGGGCGAAATCGCCGACAGTGCGCAGCCGCGACCGGACGCCGGGATCGGTCCCGGCGGGCAGATGGCGCTGCGGTTCGAGGGTGCGCGTGGTGTCCATGGGGCCTACGGTCGTCTCGGGGGGCGGCATCTTCGGTCGGTCCCCCCGAATGGTCGGCGGTCGCAACCGCGAGCTGATAAGTCGGCCGTCAGTTTACGGCTTCAGTTCCGAACACTAACCCGGTGGTCGCTACCGGTGTGCGCCCGGCTGCCGGTGATTCGCGCCGCCGCCAGTTCGCCCGACAGCAGCGTGGTGGGCACACCGACCCCCGGAGTAGTACCGCAACCTGCGAGAACGACATTGTCTACGCCCCTTGGCAGGTTGCGTGGACGCAGCGGTCCGGTCTGCCGGAAAAGGTGCGCCACCGAGAACGGTGTGCCCGCGATCATGCCCTGGGCCGCCCAGGTCGCCGGTGTGTCGAGGTGATCGACGCGGAAGTACTCACCGATGCCGGTGTAACCGCGCTGCTCGAGCGTCGCGAGCAGTTCGCGCAGGTAGGCCGGGCCGATGCGGTCCCAATCCAGCGGCGCCGAGGTCAGGTTGGGGCACGGCGCGAGCAGCGAGAGCGGCTCCCAGCGGCCGTCGGCGCGGTCGACGAACTGGCCCGCGTCGGTGAGCGCGGGGCGGGTGAGCAGCAGCGACGGGTCGCTCATCAGTTTGCCCCGGCCCTTGCCCGCGGCGATCTCGCGGAAGGTCTGCTCCCAGGCGGCCCCGAACTCGATCGTGTGATGGGCCTGCACCGGCCACCGCGCGGCAACCTCGGCGGGCACGGTGCCGTGCGCGACGACGGCCGACGGCGAGGCCCGCAGCCCACGCCGGTTGCGCAGCCCGAAGCGGCGGATCGAGCCCAGGTCGGCGGTGATGACCACCGCGTCGCAGGCGACGTTTCGCCCGTCGACCGTGCGGACGGCCTCGGCGTGGCGGGCACCGGGTGACGCGGTGCCCTTGCGGGTCGCGTACTCGATGCCGGTGACCTCGGTGCCGAGCTCGAGGCGCCCGCCGGCAGCGGTGAAGGCTTCGGCCAGCGCGGTGGTGACGGCCCGCATTCCGCCCTCGGGGAAGTACACCCCGAGGCAGGTGTCCATGTTCGGGATGGCGCCGTAGACGGCGAGGGCCTGGTCCGGTGCCGTCCCCGCGTAGAGCGCCTGGAAGGTGAAAAGCCTGGTCAGCCGCTCGTCGCGGAGGTACGAGCGCACCCGCGGCCCGAGTTTGCCGAGCCCGCCGAGGCGCACCACCCGGGCCAGCGCCGACCGGGCGGCCGGTGTGCGGACCATGTCGAGAGGCGAATCGAAATCGGCGTTCATGAATTCGTCGAACTCGGCCTCGTACATCCGGCCGAGCCAATCGCGCAGCCGCCGATAGCCACGTGCCTCGCGGGGACCGCACGCACGGGTGACCTCGGCCGCCATCTGCTCGGCGTCGTCGAAGACCCGGATGTCGCTGCCGTCGGCGAAGCGGGCGTGATACGCCGGAGCCAGGCGATGGATGCGCAGCCCGACGTCCTCCCGGGTCTGCCCGACCGCCGCGAGGGCGTCGTCGATCGTCTCGGGCAGCGTGAGCACCGTTGCGCCGCTGTCGATCTCGTAGTCGGCGAAGCGGTAGCGGCCCACCCGCCCGCCGGGGTGATCGGCGCGCTCGAGCACGGTCACCTCGAGCCCGGCGCCCCGCAGGTGCAGCGCGGCGCCGAGCCCGGCCAGCCCGGCTCCCACGACGACGACATGATTCGCTTGTCCCACAACAGTTTTCACAACGTCCTCAGGCGGTACGGCGAGTGGCGGCCAACGCCATATCGTGCAACAGATGCTTGGCGGCGGGGGTGGCGGCGCTGTGCGCGATCGCGGCCAGACCCGTTTCGGTGAGCTCGGTGATGCGGCGCTCCACGTCGTCGACGGCGCCCAGGTCGATCAGTATCGCGCGCAACCGGTCGACGGCCTCGTCGTCGAGGTCGGTGCCGAGCCCGGTGCGGATCAGCGCGGCCGACTCCGGGTCGGCCCGGCGCAGCGCCTCGGCGATGAGCACGGTGCGCTTGCCCTCGCGCAGATCGTCGCCCGACGGTTTGCCGGTGACGGCCGGATCGCCGAACACCCCGAGCAGGTCGTCGCGCAACTGGAACGCGATACCCACATCGGTTCCATAGGTGCGCAGGGCCGCGACCAGCGCGTCGTCGGCGCCGGCCAGTGCGGCACCCAGGTGCAGCGGCCGTTCGATGGTGTAGGCGGCGGTCTTGTAGCGGTTGATGCGCAGCGCGGCCTCGACCGACTCGTCGCCACCGGCCTCGCCGTTGATGTCGAGCAGTTGCCCGCCGAGCACTTCGGTGCGCATGCGCGCCCATACCGGGGCGAACCGGGCGAAGGACGCGGTGTCGAGTCCGGCCGCGTTCACCAGGTCGTCGGCCCAGGCCAGGGCCAGATCGCCGATCAGAATGGCGACCGCCGACCCGTATGCCTCGCCGTCACCGGACCAACCGGCCGTGCGGTGCCGAGCGGTGAAGTCGATGTGCACCGTCGGGAAGCCACGCCGCGTGCGGGAGGAGTCGATGATGTCGTCGTGCACCAGCGCGCAGGCCTGCACCAGTTCCAGTGCGGCACACGCGGTGAGTACCGAGGCCGCCTCGGGGGCGGACGGGTCGCCACCGGCGCCGAGCCAGCCGGTCCAGGCGAAGCCCGGCCTCGTGCGTTTACCGCCGCGCACCACGAATTGTTCCAGCGCCTCGGCCGCGTCGACGAACACCGGACCGAGAGGTTCGACGATCTCGCGGCGGCTCGCGAAGAACTCCGTGAGCACCTGCTCGACCGCCGCGACGAAGGCCGGTGTGCCGGGGGTGAGCGCGACTAGGTCGACCGAGGTCAGCACGTCGGCGGCGGACCGGGAGAGCGGGGTACCGATTCCGGCGGACAGGGCGGCCTCCAAATGGCGAGCGTCAGGATCCGATGACGCACCCTCGCGGTGCGTGCACAGCGTCGTCTCGACGATACGCGGGCCGCGCGGAGCGTCGGCGGGCGCACAGGGCCGCTGCGACCGATCCCACACCCGGCGTTTCCTCGGGTCCGGGGCTCCTCGGTCCATGTGTCCATCCGGCTTGACATTCTCCGCTCCGAACAGGGGATTTCCTCTCGGCGGGTGCCGCGGCCTGCGGGGTTGTGCCCGGCGGGGACGTGCCGTGACCGGTATCGGAGTTCCCCGGTCGGCGCCGTAGGCCTGGAACGTCCCACTAGACTGAGCCGGTGACTTTCGACAGTGGACGGGGACGTTCGACCCCCGATCGGCCCGCCAAGCAGCAGTCGATCGTCTCGAACACGCCCTCGGTGGTGCAGAGTCTGCGCACCCATTCGGGCACGGGCGTGCCGTTTTCGGTCGAGTTCAACCCGCCCCGCGACGCGGCCGGTGAGGCCAGGCTGTGGCGCGCGGTGCGCGAGTTCGAACGCATGCACCCCGCCTTCGTGTCGATGACCTACGGCGCGGGCGGCTCCACCCGCGACCGCACGGTCCGCATCACCGGCGCCCTGGCGCAGGAGACCACCCTGCTGCCGGTCGCCCACCTGACCGCCGTCGGCCACAGCATCGCCGAACTGCGCTCGCTGGTCGGTTCCTACGCCGACTCCGGCATCTGCAATGTCCTCGTGCTGCGCGGCGACCCGCCCGGCGACCCGCTGGGTGAGTGGCGCAAGCACCCCGAGGGGGTCGAGTACGCCGAGGAACTCGTGCGCATCGTCCGCGATCTCGGCGACTTCCATGTGGGTGTCGCATCGTTCCCGCAGGGCCACCACCGCTCACCCGACCTGGACCACGACACCCGTCACCTGTGCGCGAAACTGCGTGCGGGTGCGGAGTATTCGATCACCCAGATGTTCTTCGACGTCGAGCACTACCTGCGCCTGCGCGACCGTGTGATCGCCATGGACCCCGTCGAGGGTGCCAAGCCGATCGTCCCCGAGCTGATGCCCATCACCTCGCTGCGCACCGTCGCGCGCGCCGAGGAGTTGTCCGGCCGCCCGGTGCCCGCCGACATCGTCGCCCGCCTCACCCGCGCCGCGGGCACGGGCCCCGAGGAGGACCGCGCCGCCGTGCGCGCCGAAGGCATCCAGATCGCC
Organism: Nocardia sp. JW2; assembly: GCF_051843015.1. Taxonomy (NCBI): domain Bacteria; kingdom Bacillati; phylum Actinomycetota; class Actinomycetes; order Mycobacteriales; family Nocardiaceae; genus Nocardia; species Nocardia sp. JW2. Next base: position 63,795 of record NZ_JBPXLK010000011.1, on the reverse strand, counting down.
ACCGAGATGGCCCAGCGCCTCATCGATGAAGACGCGCCCTGCCTGCACTTCATCACCCTCAACTTCGCCAAGGCCACCAGCGAGGTCCTCACCAACCTCGGCTACGGCGTCACCGCCGCCCCTCTCAGCGCCTGACCAGCAGCTGGACGAGCGGCTTTCGGCGCGTTGTCACCGCCTCGCAGCGGCGAGGGTCTGCCAGGTTCGTTCCCAGTTGCGGGTCATGGCCGGGTAGACGATGAGGTAGCGGAACGGCTTGATGAGGGCCATGTAGAGGCGCCCGAGGCGGCCGTTCGGTTTGACCAGAACGGCCATCTGCAGGTGGTAGCCGGTGTCGTCGGGCACCCAGCCGAGATGCATGACGCCGTGCATGGTGCCGTTGGCGATTTCGGCCGCGTACTCGTTGTCGAGGGCGTAGAGGCTGGTCAGCGGGCTGTCGCTGTCGTCGGGAGTCGGGGTGTCGCGCAGGTCGGCGGGGAGCCGGTCGCGCAGGGAGCCGACGCGGGTGCCGGTGCCCGCCGATTCGTCGTCCCAGCCGAAGATCTCGCCCAGTTTCCAGCGGATCTTGAACAGCACGCCGCTGATGCCCGAGCTTTCGGACGCCTTCTCCGCCTGGAGTGCCGCGAGGAAGGCGGGGAAATCGTCGGGGCCCGCGCCGGGAGTGCGGAACTGCCAGACGTCTTCGGTGTCGAAGTCGCGCGCGATCTCGTGGATGCGCCACGGCCGGGCGGTGTGTGCGGAGGTGGGAAGTCGCATGGGATGACCTCGATCTGTACGGGGGCGTATAGCGATTGAGATTACCGCTGTTGTACGCCCGCGTATGGATCTGCTCGCCGTGCCGTCGCACACTCCGGCTACGCGGCCAGTGATCCCCGTAAACCCCACGCCCCGGCCAGCAACCGATGTGATTCGAGCCGGTCGGCGTGCGCGTGGGTGATGGTGGTGACCAGCAGTTCGTCGGCGTCGCTCACCCGGCGCAGCGCGTCGAGCCGTTCGACCACGGTGGCGGGTGAGCCGACGATCTGTGCGGCCAACCGGTCTTCGACCAGGCGGAACTGGTCGTCGGTGAGCGGTGCGGCGGTGGCCGGATCGAGGTACTCACCCGCGCCCGCTCCGCTGCGCACACTGTGCACCCAGTGCCCGTAGGTGCTCGCGTGCCTGCGGGCGGTGTCGTCGTCGGCGGCCACGACCACGTCGGCCGACACGATGACGTAGGGCGCGGCGAGCACCCGCGACGGCCGGAACGCCGCCCGGTACGCCGCTACCGCGTCCAGCGCGGTCCCCGGTGCCACGTGGTAGGCCGCCGCGAACGGCAACCCGAGCCGGCCTGCCAGTTCCGCGCTCTCCCCGGCGGAACTGCCGAAGATCCACAGCTCGGTATCGATGCCCTCACCCGGAACCGCGTGCAGCGCGACACCGTCGGAGGTGGTGTAGGTGCCGTCGAGCAGGGCGCTGATCTCGGCGACCTGGTCCGCGAAGTCCAGTGATCGCGCGCCGGGCTGCTGCAGTGCCTCGAGGGAGGCGAGGAATTTCGACCGATCGAGGACCCGTCGCGGATCGAACGGTGGTGGCACGACCACCCCGTCGCGCACCTGGGTGCGCCCGACGACCGCGTCGAGCACCGGTCGACCGCCCTTCGCGGTGGTGGTCGCGGCGCCGTACTGGGTGCGCCGATGTCCGGACCGGCCGAGGCCGAGATCCAGCCGGCCCGGGTGCAGCGCGTCGACGGTGCCGAACGCCTCGACGATCGAGGCCGAGGTGTGCTGACCCACCTGCACCGCGCCCGTGCCGACCCTGATCCGGTCGGTGGCCGCCGCGACCAGACCGAGCAGCGTGAGCGAGGCGGAACTGGCCACCGACGCGAAATGGTGCTCCGCCAACCAGAACCGGTGATAACCCCACTGCTCGGCGTGCCTGGCCAGATCGATGCTGTTGCGCACCGCCTGTGCGGCACTCGACCCTTCGCTGATCGGTGCCAGATCGAGGATCGAGAGCGGCACACTCATGATCTCGGATCCTGTTCTCCCGCTTCCACCGCCACCCGCAGTCGGTTCTCCTGCGGCGCCACCGGGCAGGTCGCGTAATCGGTGAATGCGCAGGGCAGATTCACCGCCCGGTTGAAGTCGAGGGTGACGGTGCCGTCGGCGGCCACCGCGCCGATCGCGAGCGAGCGTGCCGCCGGGTAGGTGGTGATCCCGCTGGTGGCGTCGGTGAACAGCACCTTCAGATCGTCCGGGGTGCCGAAGGCCAGCAACGCCTCATGGCTGTCGCCGAGGCGGAACTCGATGACGCCCGCCGCCGGGTGGTGGTGTTCGAGTCCTTCGACCACCGCGCCGGTGGTGACGGTGCGTGGCTGCTCGAACGGGGTGAAGCGGCCGGTCACCACCCAGCGCGGGTCCGCCGGGTAGGCGGGCACGCCGGTGAACGCGAGCAGGGTCGGTGCGGCCGGATCGTGCACACGGACCGCGAATTGCCCGGAGCGCCGGATCACTTCGAGGACGCGCTCCTCGTTGAACACGCTCACCCCGGGCGCGCCCTCGCCGGGTTCGAGGATGCGGACTCCGGCGATCCGGTCGCCCTCCACATCGAGCCGGTCGGCGGGCTGGGCGGTGACGAACACCTTCTCGTCGGTGACCCACCAGGTGCCGGGCACGCCGTCGAGGCGTTCGGGACGATCGGTGAGCCAGTGCAGTCCGGCGAGGCTGAGCCAGCCGAGCGGGTCGCGCAGCCCGTCCTCGCGGGCGTGGTGCCAGCGGGCCCAGTCGTCGGCGAAAGTGGTTGTGGTGTCGAGGTTGTCGATGGTGACGGTCATGACGCGCGGGCTCCTTCGGTGACGGTGCGGTGACGGGGATGGCGCAGACCGAGGTGGTCGCGCAGGGTCGTGCCGGTGTAGGAGGTGCGGAAACTGCCTCTGTTCTGCAGTTCCGGCACCACGGAGTCGACGAACTCGTCGAGTCCGCCGGGGGTCAGGTGGGGGACGAGGATGAATCCGTCGGCCGCGTCGGACTGCACGTAGTGGTCGATCTGCTCGGCCACCTGGGTGGCGGTGCCGACGAACTGCTGACGGGCGGTGACCTCGATGACGAGCTCGCGGATGCTGAGGTTGTCCGCCTCGGCACGTTCGCGCCAGGCTTTCACCACGGCCAGCGGATCTTTCGCGTGCCTGACCCGGCCACGGGTGATCTCGGTGGCGGGGTCGGGTTCCACGTCGGGCAACGGACCGTCCGGGTCGTATCCGGAAAGCTCTCGGCCCCAGACCTGTTCGAGGAAGGCGATGGCGGTGGCCGGGCTCACCTGCTGGTAGCGGATGTGGCGGGCCCGCTCGTGCGCGTCGTCGGCGGTGTCGCCGAGGACGAAGGTCGCGGCGGGGAAGACCAGCAGCTCATCGGGTGTGCGCCCGTATTTCGCGAGGCGCCCCTTGATGTCGGCGTAGAACCGCTGACCCGCCTCGAGGGTGCCGTGCGCGGTGAAGATGGCATCGGCGGTCTTCGCACCGAACTCACGTCCTTCGTCGGAATCGCCCGCTTGCAGCAACACCGGGTGACCCTGCGGTGCGGGCGGGACGACGAACGGCGCACGGATGTCGAATTGCGAGCTGCGGTACGAGGTTTCGGGGATCTCGCGAGCGAACACACCGCGCTCACGGTCGACCACCAGGGTGTCGGCGGGCCAGCTGTCCCACAGCGCCCTGGTCGCCTCGACCACTTCGGCGGCGCGCTGATACCGGGCGCCGTGCTCGAGATACCCACCGCGCCGGAAGTTCTCGCCGGTGAACGCGTCGGAGGAGGTGACCACATTCCAGGCCGCCCGGCCGCCGGACAGGTGATCCAGGGCGGCGAACTGCTTGGCCAGCTCGAACGGTTCGTTGTAGGTGCTGTTGATGGTGCCTGCCAGCCCGAGCCGTTCGGTGACCGCGGCCACCGCGTTGAGCACGGTGAACGTGTCGGGGCGGCCGACCACGTCCAGGTCGTGGATCCGGCCGCGATGCTCACGCAGCCGCAGCCCCTCGGCCAGGAAGAAGAAGTCGAACAGGCCGCGCTCGGCGGTGCGGGCCAGATGCTCGAACGAGGCGAACTCGACCTGCGATTTCGAGGCCGGGTCGGCCCAGACGGTGGTGTTGTTCACGCCGGGAAAGTGCGCGGCGAGGTGGATCTGCTTGCGCGGTTTCGAGGTCACAGCGCTGCTCCTGCGGCGTATCGGCTGACGGGTCGGGGGAGACCGAGGCGGTCACGGAGGGTGCGTGGGTGCTGCGCCGCGGCGGTGGGGGTGCGTTGGGCGGTCAAAGCCGCCAAGGCGGCATGCAGGGCCAGCGGTCGCAGCACCACGCCGTCGATCCCCGACCGCGCGATCTCGGCGAGGAGGTCGTCGAGCGCGGCGACGGTGCCCACATGACGCAGGCCTACCTCCGGCGCGCCCGGGAGATCCGGACCAGAGGACTCCTGCTGATCGCCTGCGGCCGACGGACCCGGGCGCTGTGGCGACTCGGCCCAGCGATCGAGTTCGGCCACGTCGGCGCGGGCATTCTCGGCCGAATCCGCCAGGTGCACAGGCATGTCGAGCAGAATCTGCACCGCGTCCGGGTCACGCCCGGCCCCCGCGATCGCGGCGCGCAGGGCGCGCCGGTGCGCGGCGGCGGTGGCGAGGTCGGGTGCGGTGATGCGGATGAGGTCGGCGCGGTGGACGGCGATCGCGGTCGAGGACGGGTCGTCGGCGCGCACCGTGACGATCGGCTGACCCTGGGGTGAGCGCGGGGTGATCGCCGGGCCCTTCACCGAGAAGTTGTCACCCTCGAAGTCGATGTAGTGCAGGCGGTCGCGGTCGATGAACCGGCCGGTGGGCACATCGCGGATCTCGGCGTCGTCCTCCCAGCTGTCCCACAGCCGCGTCACCACCTCCACCGCTTCGTCGGCCTCGTGCCAGAGCGAGGCCGTATCCTGAATCGTCTTGCGGCCGAACGCGGCCGCCTCCGTCTCCCCGGTGGACACGGTGACTTCCCAGCCCGCGCGACCGAGACTCGCGAAGTCGAGCGCGGCGATCGCCTTGGACACGTGGAAGGGCTCGGTGTGGGTCACCGGCACCTGCGGGACCAGGCCGATGCGGCGGGCCAGCGGGGCGGTGTGGGCGGCGACGGCCACCGCGTCGAGCCTGCCGCGGGTCACGGCAGGTCCGCCTTCCTGCAGGGCGAACGAGTCCGGCAGGAACACGGCGTCGAACCCGAGCGTCTCTGCTGAGGTGATCACCTCGGTCCAGTAGTCGGCCGTGAACAGGTCTTCGGCGCGGGAATCGGGACGCCGCCAGGACGCGGGGTGGGCTCCGGTGCCCGGTGTCTCGATGCCGAGGAACAGCGCGCTCATCGGGTCTCCTTTCCGTCGATGTCGAAGGCCGGTGCGGGGATGGCCGCGAGCAGTTCCCTCGTGTAGGGGTGCTGCGGGGCGGTGAACAGCGACGCGGTCGGGCCGGTTTCGACGATGCGCCCGTGCCGCATCACCGCCACCCGGTCGCTGATGCGCCGCACCACGGCCAGGTCGTGGGAGATGAACAGGTAGCCGAGGTCGAGTTCGGATTGCAGGCCGTCGAGCAGGTCGAGGATCTGGGCCTGCACCGAGGCGTCGAGTGCGGACACCGGTTCGTCGAGAACGAGCAGGTCGGGTCGCAGGGCCAGCGCGCGGGCGATCGCGACCCGTTGCCGTTGTCCGCCGGACAGTTCGGCCGGTTTGCGCCGGGTGAAATCGCTGGGCAGCGCCACCTGGTCGAGCAACTCGCGCACCCGCTGGGGGCGGTCGCCGATGCCGAAGGCGCGCAACGGCTCGGCGATGATGTCGCCCACCTCCCAGCGCGGGTCGAGCGAGGAATACGGGTTCTGGTACACCACCTGGAACCGTCTGCGCAACGCGCGCAAGCGTTTCCGGCGAGCGCCGGTGAGATCGTGACCGTCGAAGGTCACCGTTCCGCTGTCGGCGTCGGTGAGCCGCAGGGCGATGCGCGCGGTGGTCGACTTGCCGGAACCGGATTCCCCGACCAGGGCGAGGGTTTCGCCTCGGTCGAGGGAGAACTCGACGTTGTCGACCGCGGTGATACCCGCCTCGTGAAAGCGTTTGTGCAGCGCGTGTACCGACAGCAACGGTGTGGCCGCCCTGGCACGGGCCGGCCGGAAAGGGGTGGGGGCCAGCGCGGGTGAGGCCGCGAGCAGACGCCGGGTGTAGGGGTGCGTCGGGTGGGCGAGAACCTGGGAGATCGGCCCCGACTCGACTACCTCACCACCTTCCAGCACCACCAGCCGGTCGGCCCGTTCGGCGGCCACGGCCAGATCGTGGGTGATGAGCAGCACCGCGGTCCCACGTGCGGCGATTCGTTCCGCCAACCGGTCGAGGACCTGGCGGGCCACGGTGGCGTCCAGTGCGCTGGTCGGTTCGTCGGCGATGATCAGGTCCGGACCGCAGGCCAGCGCGATCGCGATCAGCACGCGCTGTCGCTGCCCGCCGGACAGTTCGTGCGGGTACTGGCGCGCTCGTTGTTCGGGCCGGTCCAGCCCCACTTCCTCGAGCAGGTCCAGGGTCCGTAGCCGCGCGGTGCGCTTGTCGGCGAGGTGGTGCACGAGCAGGGCCTCCGCCACCTGGTCGCCTACGCGCAGAACGGGATTCAGGGACAAGCCGGGATCCTGCGGAACGAAGCCCACACGTCGCCCGCGCAACCGCCGCAGCGACTTCTCGTCAGCGGGATCCACGTGCTCGCCCGCGAATTCGATACGACCGGAATCGATGCGGGCGCTGTCACCGAGCAGGCCGATCACCGCATGGGCCAATGTCGACTTCCCCGAACCGGATTCGCCGACGAGCGCGACGACTTCACCCGCACCCACCTCGATGGACGCACCGCGCAGTGCGGCCACGGGACCTGCTCCCGAGCGGTAGGAGACGCGCAGGTCGTCGACCCGCAGCAGCGTCACCCCGTCGTCCGAGATGGGCACTGTCGACGGCGAGATGTCCGCCGCCGAACCCGACGTAGTGGGAGTCACGGCCGACTCGTTCATCGCTGATCGCTCCTTCCGGCGAATCGGCCAACCCGCTGGGCGGCCAGCACCACGGCGACGATGACGAGGCCGGGCAGGGTGGTGAGCCACCAGGCGGCGGCGAGGAAGTTGCGGCCCTCGGAGATCAGCGAACCCCATTCGGGCGTAGGCGGTTTCGTGCCGTAACCGAGGAAACTCAGCGACGAGACCGCGAGCACCGCCATCCCGAATTCGACGGCGGCCAAGGCCAGCACCGGCTGGAACGAGTTGGGCAGCACATGTCGTAGCAGGACCGCGTACCAGCGCACCCCCGAGGCGTGCGCCGACTCGACGTAGGGCGCGTGCCGTACCCGCAGCACCTCCGAACGCATCACCCTGGCGAAGTTCGCGATCAGCGAGATACCCACGGCGAGAGCGACATTGCGTGTGCCGAAGCCCAGCGCGGTCACCAGCGCCAAGGCCATCAGCAGCGACGGAATCGACAGCAGCACGTCGACCACCCGCATGATCGCGGTATCGACGATCCCGCCCGCCGCCCCCGACAGCAGCCCGAGCAGCGAGCCGACCACCAGCGCGATCCCGACCGCGGTGAGGGTGGCGGTGAGGGACAACCCCGCACCGTGCACCATTCGCGTGTACAGGTCGCGCCCGAGATTGTCGGTGCCGAACCAGTGCGCCGCGCTCGGCGCCTGAAACTTCTCACCGGGCACCCCGGTCAACGGATCACCTGGCGCGAACACCGACGGCACCACAGCCCACCCGACCGCGATCACCAGCACGACAGCGGAGAGCACGAGTCCGAGGTGCCCGCGAATCCAGACGCCGATCTGCGCGCCGCGACGGCCGATCCGCGCGCCAGGGCGGTCGGCCTGCACGCCAAGGGAGTCGGGCTGCGTGCCACTGGGGTCGGTTTGCGTGCCAGGGCGGGCGGTCTCGGCGCCACTGGGGTCGGTTTGCGTGCCACGGCGGACGTCGCCGTCCCCATCGCGGGCGATGCCGACATTCCCCGCGGGCGGCCGGGTGGCCGGCTGTGCCGATGGACCGGCGGGTGGCCCGTCGCCCTGTCGATCGGCGCGCTGCAGTATCGCCATCGTCACTCCCTTCGCCCGCCGTGCGGGACAGATCGCGGCGAACCGCTCGAGCTTTCAACTGCCGGTACGAGGCCGCAAGTTGGCCGCGCGGCACCGTGACGACCGTGTCCGGGGAGGTCAGACATCGCGCGCCACCTTCGTGGCGGTGACGTTCGGAAGGGCGCGAGCGGCAGGCGCGGATACCGGCTCATCGACGGGTGGCGCGTCCACCGCCTTCGCGACCCGACCGGCGCCGGTGATCCGGGGATCGAGCAGCGGGTACAGCAGGTCGACGGCCAGGTTCACGACGACGAAGATCAGCGCCGACAACAGCACCACCCCCTGCACGACGGGGATGTCCTGGTTGAGCACCGAGGTCTGGGTGAGCCGCCCGACGCCCGCCCGGGCGAACACCGACTCCACCACCACCGAACCGGCCAGCATGGTGCCCACCAGCACTCCGGCGATGGTGAGGGCGGGCACGCTCGCCAACCGCGCCACGTGCCTGCGCTGCACCCACCAGCGTGAAGCGCCCTTGGCCAGCGCCACCTCGGTGAACGGCTGGCGCCACGTCTGGGTGAGCCCGGCGGCGAGCACCTGCGCGATCACCGCACCGATCGGAAGGGCGAGGGTCAGCGCGGGCAGGATCGTGCCGCGTAACCCCGTGCCGCCGAAGGCCGGGAACCAGCGCAGCTGGAACGAGAACAGCTGCAACAGCAACAGCCCGGTCCAGAAGGTCGGCACCGAAACACCCAGCGGCGGAAGCGCACTCAAGGTGTTGCGCAACCACGGCCGACGCGTGTAGGTGGCGGCGAACGCCACGGCCGTTCCACCGAGCACGGCGAAAAACAATGCGAGCGAAGCCAATCCGAGCGTGGCGGGCAGTGCGTCACCGAGCGCCTCGGTGACCGGCTGTCCGGTGTTGACCGAACGGCCGAGATCACCGGTGAGGGCATTGCCGAGCGCGGTGACGTACTGCTCCCACAGCGGCTTGTCCAGCCCGTAGCGCGCCTGCAGCTCGGCGATCGCCGCCTTGTCGACGGGGGTGCCGGAACCGGAACTGTCGGCTGCCATCGAGACCGGGTCGGCGGGCAGCAGGTACAGCACGACGAACGACACCGTGAACGCCGCCCACAGCACCCAGATCGCCTGCAGTACTCGCGAACCCACGTATCGCACGATGGGTCGCCGGATCAGCTCAGTCATCGCCGTGACCGCTCAGCCAGGTGTCGAAGAACTGCAGTCGCGCCGAGGCCTCGAACTTCAGGTCCTTGGTGTGGGCGGCGGCACCGATCGCCTGCGACAACTCGATCGTTGGCACGTAGAGCCCGTTGTCGAGGATCTCCCGCTGAGCGGTCGCGATGAGTGCTGCCCGCGCCGCCGGATCATTGGTGGCCAGCTGCTGATCGAGGGCGGTGTCGAGAGCCGGAACCGGCCCGCGCACCGACAGATTGCGGCCGGTGAGGGCGAACGAGGTGCGCAGGATGTCACCGTCGGCACGGGTGGAGTTGCCGTAGACGGCGTCGTAGTCCTTGCTGTTCTGCCGGGCCGTCTGCTCCGAGAACGACACCAGGTCGAGCCGCAGATCCACCCCGACCTGCCGCAATTGCTGCTGCACCAGTTCCAGAATCGCCTGGTTGGCCGCGAACACCTGACTGAAGGTGACCCCGAAGCTCAGGCGCTCACCGCCCTTCACCCGGATACCGTCGGCGCCGGGCAGCCAGCCCGCCTGATCCAGGATCGTCTTCGCCTTGGCCGGGTCGTAGCCGAGCCGGGCCGAGAGGTCGGTATAGGCCGGGGTCGACGCGGCCAGCACCGAGGTGGCGGGTTTGAACTGGGGGCTCAGTACCGTGTCGATCAGCTGACGCCGATCCAGCGCGGGCAGCAATGCCTGCCGCACCGCCGGATCACGCAGCGGCCCCCGCGTCACATTGGGGTGGAAACCGAAGACCAGGCCCGGGTTCGACGTCGAGAGCACCCGCCCGCCGACCGCCTCGATCTGCGGCGCGTCCTGCGGCAGGGCATCGCTGATCGCGTCGAGCTGACCGGAAGCCAGACTGCCCGTGCGCACCCCCGACTCGGGCACGACGGTGAACTCGATCCGGTCGAGGTAGGCCTCGCCCTCGTGGGCGAAAACCTCCGAACCCCAGTGGTATCCGGCGCGCTTGGCCAACGTCACCGAGACGTCCTGCTTGTACTCGGCATAGGTGAACGGTCCGCTGCCGATGTTGTCGCCCGCGCAGCGCGCCTCCGCCGGCTTCGCGTTGGTCGACGGGGCGAGGATGCCCAGCTGCGAGGTCGAGGACGCCTGCAGGAACTGCGCGTTCGGCGCGCTGAATTCGACCCGGGCCGTGAGCTTGTCGACCACGGTGGTGCCGACGTAGTTCGCCAGATAGCTCACGCCGAGCGGCGCTTTGGCCCCACCGAGCCGGACCACGGCGTCGAAGGTGTCGCGCACCGATTCGGCGGTGAGCGGCGTGCCGTCGCTGAAGGTGACCCCGTCGGTGAGGGTGAAGGTGAAGACCTTCGCATCAGGGCTGACCTCCCAGCTGCGTGCCAGCCACGGGGTGATCGCCCCGGTCGCCGGATCCTGATCGGTGAGCGAGTCCACGATCTGCCGGGTCACGTAGATGGTCTGATTGCTCCCGGCCTGGGCGGGATCCGAGCACGACGGTGCCTGCGAGAGCCCGTAGCGCAGGGTGCCGCCGGGTTGTGGGGGACCGGCTTGTCCGCCGCTCAGGGTGTCGCCGCCGCCGCAGGCGACCACCGTCGCGGTGGCGGCGAGAACACCGGCGAACGCGGCGATGCGATGTCGAATCACGAAACAACTCCAGCGAATTCACGGCCTGCGGCCAGGGGACGGCTCGGGATGCGGCGGCGCAACTCCGGCGCCACCTCGGCCTGGAACAGTTCGAGACTGTCCAGGTAGTCGGACTCGGCTCGGCCCTCACGATCGGCGGACAGGTGGATCACCTCGTGCCCGAACTGCTCGTGGTAGCGGCCGACCTTGTCGATCACCTGCTCCGGACTGCCGACCAGGGCGGAGGAACGGGCGAGAAAATCCTCGAGGGTCTCGAAGACCACCGGGTTGCCCACCTGCCGCTGCAACGCGGTGCGTGCCTCGTAGAGCGGGCGATACACCTCGACGGCCTCCTGGGAGGTCCGCGCCACGTGCAGACCGGCCGTGCCCGCACCGACCAGAGCGTCGGCGGGGTCGCGCCCGTAGTCCACCCAGCGCTGCCGGTAATGGCGGATCAGCTCGGCGTACGGCTCGATCGGGTGCGTGACGTTCGCCGAGAACACCGGATCACCGTGGCGCGCGGCCAGTTCCACCGATTCCCGGCTGGTCGCGCTGCCGTGCCAGATCCGCAGCTTCGGCTGCAACGGGCGCGGCAGTGCCCGTGCGTCGGTGAGCGGTGGGCGAAACCGGCCCGACCACGTCACCTCGTCGCGGTCCCACAGCGCGCGCAGCAGTTCGTATCCTTCGCGGTTACGGTCCCACTGATCCTCGGTCGTCACGTGGTAGAGCTGCGCCTGGGCGGTGCCGTTGCCCTTGCCGATGATCAGCTCGAGCCGCCCGTCGGACAGGTTGTCGAGCGTGGCGTAGTCCTCGAAGGCGCGCACCGGGTCGAGCAGGCTCAAGGTGGTGACCGCGGTGAACAGGGTGATCCGCGAGGTGACCGCCGCCAAATGGCTGAGCACCACCGGGGGAGCGGCGGACAGGAACGGGTCTTCGTGCCGTTCGCCGACCGCGAACCCGTCGAAGCCCAATTCCTCGGCACGCCTGGCCTGTTCGACAACCTCACGGAAACGGTCACGGGTGCTCGGCACGACACCGGTCACCGGATCGGGAACCCGGGTGATCAGCGTCATGAGCAGGAATTTCATCGATCTCCTCCATCGAACCCGGCAGAAGCACCCACACCCGGACAGACCGGGCGGGTTGCTGCGACGTCGTAGAGCCAGGTCTCTCAGTCGCTCTGGATGGTGCGCCCGCTGCCGAAGCGTCGAGCCGGATCAGCATGTGGCACAGCTGTGATGGCGCACAACGGTAGAAATCAGCGTGAGCGCAGCGGTTGGAATCGGGTGCTGGTGCGGGCACAATCGCCGACGTCGGGGCCCGGTCGACCCACCCCGGGCCCCCGCTGTGGCGGTACGCGACGCGCCGAATACTCGGTCACTTCACCTGCGGTGATTCGCCGGGTTCCGGGAGTAATCTCGGCCTTCTCAGCGTCGATGAGGAGTTCGCCGTGACTGTTGCGCGTCGTCTGACCACACTGACCTCGCTGACGGCCTGCGCCGCCGCCGTGCTGCTTGCCGCCCCCGTCGCCGCCGATCCACCGGTGCGGCCCGCCGTCACCCGCGACGCCCCGGCCACACCCACCGCGGGCCCCGGCGATCTCCTCGCCGCCTATCAGACGGTCGTCGAAACCCTCGAGGCCCTCGGCATCCAGCCCTTCCTGTACCCGACGGTCGCCGCGAACTGTTCCGGTGACGGTCTCGGCCTGGTCCCGGCCGTCGCGGGTGCGGTTCCCGGCCCCTGGCCGACGAACACCCTCCCGATCCCGGGACTCGATCTCACCGCCGTGAAATCAGGCCAGACGCTGTTCACCTTCCTCCCGTACGGCCTGGAACCGGACACGGCCGCCACCAAGACTTCCGGTATGCAGGTGGCCTGGCTCAACATCAGCACCGGTCGGGGCGGGATGGCCTCGATGGGCACGATCGCCGACATCGTCCGGGCGATGGTGCCGCCCGAGGTTCCCGCCGAACTCCGGCCGCTGGCCGAGAACGTCATCCGCGATTTCCTGCGCACCGCGATCCCGGTCGGCGGTGTGCGCGCGGTACCGGTCGACACCGGGAAGGGCACCGTCCTCGCCGCCGTCTTCGGTACCACCGACAACGCGGGTCGCTCGTGCTTCTTCTTCCCGACCGTCGGCATCACCGAGGTCGCCTGATCCGGGTTCCGCGAGGGCGGACAGTCGACAGCGCACGTCTTCCCGTGGAGCGGCGTGGAATACCTGTCCGCGCGAGTCAGCCGTGACGAGCGAGCGGCGCTTCCGGTGCGACGAGGGGACGCTGCTTCCAGCGCAGCCGCCCGGTGCGATGCAGACGGTGCGAGCGGGCCCACAGGGTGAGGTAGTAGCCGACGGACACCGGATGGGCCAGTGCCGAGCCGAGGTCGGCGCCGGTGGGTGGGCGCCGGGTTTCGACGGCTCGGGCCGTGAGCCGACCGGTGACGGCGGCGAGGTAGCCGAGCAGACCCGCCCGGCGCACCCGGCCACGACCGACGAGAACCGCCAGCGGCGGAATCCAATAGGCAAGGGCGGCAAGGACACCGATGGCCGCACCGGTGTCGACCCGGCCGCCGTAGGCCGACCACAACCAGCGGGTATAGCCGCCGGCGAGGTCGTCGGCGCCGGTGTACATGCGGGTGCGGGCGGCGGGCCCGGCGGTGACGAGCGCGGTCCGATGACCCGCCCGGCGCAGCGCCCGCGCCAGATCGAGATCCTCGGTGGCACTGGCCGCCACACCGGCGTGACCCCCACCCGCCCGGTACGCCGCGGCGTCGACGGCGAGGAACTGCCCGCACGCCACCGCCGTCGACGGCCGCAAGCTGTGATTGGCCGGACCCACCGGGAGCGTCGACGCCCACGACCAGGCCAACAGCGGCTGAACCAGCTGCTCGGCGACCGAACCCGAATCCTGCGTCGGCCACGCCGACACCAGACCCGCGCCGCGCTTGCGTAATTCGGTCACCGCGGCGGCGATCGCCTGTGGTTGCAGGCGCACATCGGCGTCGACGAAGACCAGTGCCGCCGCATCGGTCCTGGCGGCCAGCCGCGCACAGGCGGCGGCCTTCCCGGTCCATCCCGGCGCCGGGTGGGCGGCCGAGCGGAGCACGGTGAATCGTTCGTCGCCGCCGATCGCGGCGAGCGCGGCCTCGTAGGTGCCGTCGGTGGAGGCGTCGTCGAGGATCAGCACTCGCAGCCGCGGCACCCCGGTCTGGGCGCGCAGGTCGGCGATGAGGTCGGGCAGCCGCAGGGCTTCGTCACGGGCGGGCACGCACACGGTGACCGGTTCGATCACCCCCGACACCTGCCGGGGCAGGGTGCGCAGGGTGGCGAGATTGTAGGCGGCGGTGCCGGCGCCGATCGCGGCGAGACCGGTGCCCGCCCAGGTCAGGTAGCGTCCCGCCGCGCCCATGTCAGCGGCCTAGCCTGCGCTGGGTGATCTCGCGCCACATCTCCGACGGCGAGAAGTTGGGGCGCGGCGCGTTCGGCGGGCGCGGGTTGCGATCGCGGTAGGCGAGACCGGCGATCATCGCGGCCACGGCCAGGGTGATGCCGCCCATGATGCCCGCCCAGCCCGCGAACGAACGGGTGTTGGGGTCGGCGTATTTGACCTCGGCACGCAGGGTCGAGGACTCACCGGCGGGCAGCTTCCACGACACGGTGTTGTCGCCCTCGCGGGTGCCGTTGGTCTTGGCGACACGCGACGGGAACGCGATGGAGAACTGCACGTCCGACCCGTGCGGCGGCACCGACTCGAGGTCGACGCGGCCGGTGAGGCTCACCAGGTCGCCGTTGCGCTTGAACTCGAGGGTGAACATGCCCTGGGTCTGATCCGACAGGCTGCCGAGCTGGCTGACCTCACCGAAGGTCAGGTCGTCGAAGAACACCTGCGTGCCGACGTAACCGTCCTGGTTGTACGGGTCGACGCGCACCTTCGCGGCCAGCGATTCGGGCGCCTTCAGCTGCGGGCCCTTGTCGTCGGGGCCCTGCGGGGCCACGGCGGCGACGATCCGTCCCGATACCCGGTCGTTGGACGACACCCCCATCGACACCTGCACCCGCAGGCATCCGGTCAGCGCGGGCACCAGCAGGGCCAGCAGAACGGCGACCGCCGCGACGCGGCGGGCGGGCCCGGAACGGCGCGAGGGGGAAGGCATGTCGGCGACGAGACTCGGCTGCACGGTTGACATCGTGCCAGGCTCGGGCCGCAGAACCCACACGACGGGCCCAACCACCTCCCGCCACCCGCCGCGATCAGGGGTTTCGCCACCGTGCGGCAGCCTGGCGAGCCAACGGGATTCC
Organism: Nocardia sp. JW2; assembly: GCF_051843015.1. Lineage (NCBI taxonomy): Bacteria > Bacillati > Actinomycetota > Actinomycetes > Mycobacteriales > Nocardiaceae > Nocardia > Nocardia sp. JW2. The sequence continues at coordinate 48,622 of NZ_JBPXLK010000011.1, read as the reverse complement.
GAGCAGTCCCATCCCGGCGAAACCCCAGGCCGCCGATGCGGGAAGGCCGAGGAACACCGCGTGCGCGAGGGCCGAGCCGAGCCAGGTCCACGCGAACACCGCGACCGGCACGGCCACCGACGGATCGTGGGCGCGGGGGAGCAACCGGTCGAGTGCGGTGAGCAGCACCGCCATCAGCGACGCGACGAGCATCCAGCCCAGATAGTTGGTGTAGGGAATCTGCGCCAGCCCCGGCAGACCGGCGTCGGTGACCGACCAGGTCCACTGCCCGTCGGCGACCATCTGCGGATCGAGAAACAGGTCCCATCCCACCGCCCCGACAACGAGCAGTGCGGCACGTATGACGCCGGCCCGCCCGCCGACCCTGTTCACCCCGGCGGCGCCTCCCGTGCCGTGGCCACCGGTTCTTGCCGCATCGGTCCCCACGAGCAGTCCCGCGACGACCCAGATCGGATACAGCCCACCGGTCCACGCCAGCGGCACCACCAGCGGCACATCGGCAAGTGCGGGCCCGAGCCGATCCGTCGCATAGACATACGCGCCGTAGGGCACCCCGGTCGCCGTACCCACGATCTCGGAGGCGAGCCCGATCCCGGAGACGATGACGAAAAACCCTGCCGCCCACCGCCACCCACGAGTAGTTACCGCATGCAGCAGCGCGGTCGACACCGACAACACCACCACGGCCACCGTGACCCGATCCCGCGCCGCGCCCACACTCAACGGATAGGCGATCTGTACGAGCACCAGCGCCACCGCCGCGAACGCTGGGATCATCCGCTGACGACGGACACCAACCCATTTCTGGGCAGTGGCTGCGATTCGGCCGAGCGTGCGGCTGGTAGTCACGACCTCTGCCGATCGGTCTCGGTGTCACACGGCGGCGATTCGGGGGCGTCCCGGGGACGGCTGCTCCACGGGGCACGCGGATCGGGCGCTGTCATCGCCTGCGCGACAAGGGGAATCGGCGGGTGCGTCGGTCGCCGAGCACCAGGCGGGCGGCACTGCGTCCGCTGGCTCCTGACACCCCGCCACCCGGGTGGGTGGACGCGCCCGTGAGGTACAGGCCTGGCGCACCGGGCACCCGCTGACCCGACAGCTCCGGCAACGGCCGCCACAGCATCATCTGGTCCAGCGACATCTCCACGTGCATCACATTGCCACCGCGCAGGCCCATCTCCCGTTCCAGGTCGACCGGGGTCTGCACGAAACGACGCAACACCGAATCGGCGAAGCCCGGTGCGTACCGGTCGACTTCGGCGATGATCCGGTCGGCTTCCTGCTCGGCGTGCGCCGACCAATCGCTGCCGTCGGCGAGTTCGTAGGGGTGCCACTGCGCCCACAGCGACAGTTGGTGTTCACCGGGTGGGGCGATGGTCGGGTCGAGCGCGCTGAAACTCATCGCCAGCACCACCGGCCGTGGCGGCAGTTCACCGGCCGAGGCCGCGCCGTGCGCGGCCCGCAACTGCCTGCGATCCGATACGAGGAACTGCAGACCGTATGCGGACTCCGCCGCCGATGCACCGGGGTAGGACGGCAGCCGGTCGGTGGCCAGGCGCACCACCATGCCGATGCCGGGACCGACCCGGATGCGGCGCTGCCAGTCGTCGAGCACTGTCTCGTCGAAACCGCCCGCGCGCAACAGGTCGAGGGTGGCGAGGATGTGCGAGCCCGCGATCACGGTGTCGGCGCGCAGCTCACGCCCCGATTCCGTGCGCACCTGCCACCCGCGCCCCGACCGCCGTAGCTCCGTGACGGCATCACCGGTGTGGACCTCACCGCCGTCGGCGCGCAGCCGCGCGATCAGCGCCGCGCTGAGCGCCCCACTTCCCCCCACGGCCCGCCCCGGCGGCAAGGTGTGCATGAGTGCGGCGAAGCCGGCCATCGGCGCGGTCCCCGGTTCCGACATCGGCGGACCCGACTGCGCACCGAACCACGCCAGCGACGCCTTGAGTCGTTCGTCGTCGAACCAGTAGTCCAGCAGCGCGTCGCCGGTCTGCAGAAATTCCCGCGACAGCGCCGACCCGCCGTCGCGCGCGTCCAGCCCCCAGAACGCGCGAACCAGCCTCCCCGGCGTCGGCGGACCACCGAACGCCCGCATCACCCGCGCGCTTCGCTCACCCCACACCGCGACGAAACGCCGGTAGGCCTCGGCGTCTTTCGTCCCGCACGCCGCCGCGATCGACGCGCAGGTGGCGTCGAGATCGCGGTGGAACACGATCGGTGGGCGCACACCGTCGGACGGCGTGAATCCCCACGGATCACAGTCGAGATAGCGCAACCCGAACCGCTCGAGCTCGAGTTCCTCGATGATCCCGGTGTGCCGGACCATGATGTGCGCCGAGGAACCGCGATCCACAAGATGGCCGGGGAACCGTTCGACCGTCGACACCGCCCCGCCGGGCACCGTGTCTCGTTCGAGTACCTGGACCCGCTGCCCGGCCCGCGCCAGATAGCAGGCGGCGACCAGCGCGTTGTGCCCCGATCCGACGACGACCGTTGTCTCGCTCCGGCTCACGCCCGTTCGCCCGCCGGTGGCATCGGCAGCCTGCGGCCGAGGATCGCGAACGGCCGGGTATCACCCGCGAAGACGAAATTGCGGATCACATCGGTGAATCCCGCGCGCCGGTACAACCGCCAGGCCCGGTTGTCCTCCTCGGGAACCTCCGGCGTCGACAGCAGCACCGCCGCCTCGGGGCGGTCGGCGAGCAACCGCTCGAGCAGCGTCGCCCCGATCCCGCGACCCTGTGCGGCCGGGTGCACGTGCAGCTCGGTGAGCTCGAAGTAGTCGGCGAGCAGCTCGCGCGCGGCCGCCTCCGGCCAGCCGCACCGGCGCATCCCGGTGTGTACCTGCTGATGCCACCACTGCCGCGGCGCGCCGCTGTATCCGTAGGCGATGGCGAGCAGTGGGGCGGTGCGCAGGTCGACCCCGCCCGCGTCGTCGGGCAGCACGGCGGCCACCGCCCGCCAGCCCGCCCGGGTGGTGTGCTCGTTCCACATCGGGGCACGGTGATGTTCGGTGCCGCGCGGATAGTCCATCGCGGCCACATACACCGAGAGGGCGTCGTGCAGGCGGGCCCGCAGGGCGGCGACGCTCAGGTCGACGACCACAGGTGCTGGAGTGTGGTGATTGGGCTTGACGGCTGTCATCGCTCTCGTCGGAACTTGTCGGTGGGTGTCCCTATATTCAATCTCAATTCAAACGTTCGAATGGTTGTTCGATCTGTGCGAGGGGCGAAAGGGGCAGCAGATGCCTGGTCACAACGATGGTCGAGCGCACGCGGGCCACGACGGCCGCGCCGGCGGGCTGCTACGACAGGCCGATGCGCTGCTCACCGACTCGGCCTGGGAGCACGAGCCGGGGGAGCGGTTCCGCACCGCCTATCTGGCCGCGCTGCGTGGCGCGGGTGCGATGATCGCGCTCACCGGCGCCGATCGCGCGCCGCGGGCTCGTTCGCGCAGCGCCTGGGTGTTACTGAGACGCGCCACGCCGGAGTTCGCGATGTGGGCCGACTACTTCGAGGCGCACTCGCCGCTGCGGGCCGCCCTGGAGGCCGGATTGGACCGCACGATCACCGACACACAAGCCGACGAGTTCTGTTCGCGGGTGGGCGCGTTCCTCTACGACGTCGACGATGCGCTGGTCGCCGCCGCCAAGACACGCCCGCAGCCGAGTCGCGACCGGGACATGACCGCTTAGTTATCACCGAGTAGGTGGTACGGCCTCGATCGAACTCGTATCATGGGGAGCAGATAGCCGCCAAGGTCGGCTACCCGTCGCCTACCCGGAGGCGACCAGCCACGCCTAGTGCCGGGGGAGGTACCGTGCCACTCTCCGAGCACGAGCAGCGCATGCTCGAACAGATCGAGAGCGCTCTCTATGCTGAGGACCCGAAGTTCGCCTCGTCCGTCCGCGGCGGACGACTTCGCTCCACGTCGAGTCGACGCAGGCTCCAAGCTGCGGCGTTGTTCGCCGTCGGCCTGTTCCTGCTCGTCGCCGGCATCGCCGCCCCGTTCAAGCCGGGCGGGTTCCCGATCATCAGTCTCGTGGGCTTCATCGCCATGTTCGGCGCCGGTGTCCTCCTGATGATCGGCAGCTCGCGTCGGCCGGGTGCGGCGGACGCCCCCGGTGAACCGCCGGCGGGCGCCGGCCCGTCGGGCGGGCGCGGTGGCCAGCGGCCGCGCAAGTCGGGCGGCTTCTCGGAGCGGATGGAAGACCGATTCCGCCGCAGATTCGAGCAGGAGTAGCCCTGCTCCGACCGTGAGGTCGAGCACAACGGCATAGCAAGCGGTGTCGCACCCGGTCGCGGGTGCGGCACCGCTTTCGCATGCCCTCGTCCGGGTCGGCCCGGATCGCACTCGCAGGGCGGTTCCCCCACCTTCCCCACCATCCCCCACCAGGGCAGTCTCGTACGCCGTCGAACGACAGGTCCGCCGGTGGCACCTGGGAAGTTTGCTGAACGTTGTCGGAACCGGGCATTGCCGACCCGCGCGGGTTGTCCTAACACGCGATAATCCCGAATCTCATTGATAGCTGACATGACCTGCGGAATTGTGTTGGCGGGGAGCAGGATCACCCAGGGTTTCGATTGAAAGTGGGGGAAAGTGGGGTAATGTGGGTCGCGCACTACAGGAGAGGCCGTACGGCCAGGTGATCCAGTAGGGAGGTGGCCGGGAATGTTTCTCGGTACCTACACCCCCCGATTGGACGACAAAGGGCGACTGACGTTGCCTGCGAAGTTCCGAGACGATCTGGCGGGAGGGTTGATGGTCACGAAGGGTCAAGACCACAGCCTTGCCGTGTATCCGAAAGAAGAGTTCACCGCGCTCGCCCGGCGGGCCGCGGCGGCGTCTCGAAGCAACCCGCAGGCAAGGGCTTTCGTCCGGGCACTTGCGGCCGGAACCGACGAGCAGCGTCCGGACGCACAGGGCCGGATCACGTTGTCGCCGGACCACAAACGCTATGCCGGACTCACCCGGGATTGCGTGGTGATCGGTTCGGTCGACTTCCTCGAGATATGGGACAAGCAGGCGTGGGAGTCCTACCTCGCCGAGCACGAGGAGGACTACGCGCAAGCCAGAGACGAGTCGCTGGGCGGGATCTTCTGACCCCGCAGCACGCGAGTGCTGCGAGGCCTCTGCCCGGGCGTGGACCCTGACGTACTTCCCCGACGCCAGGTGCCGCGCCCCGGTCAGAGACCTCGACGCATTCGCACTCATCCGAGTAAGCAACTCATTCCAAAAGCACTGTGTGGCAAGGCGACCCGTCTGCGACGCGAGGCAGTATCCCGGGAGGTCGAGGTGAACCATGACACCGAGAACCCCCGTCATGTGCCGGTGCTGCTCGAGCGTGCCGACGACCTGCTCGGTCCGGCACTCGACGAGCCGGGCGCGGTCTACCTCGACGCGACCCTCGGCCTCGGCGGGCACGCCGAACACTTCCTGCGCACCTACCCGAACGCGCGGCTGGTCGGACTCGACCGCGACACCAACGCGCTGAAACTGGCCGGCGAGCGCCTTGCGCCCTACGCCGACCGGATCACGTTGGTGCACACCCGCTACGACGGCATCCCCGAGGCGCTCGCCGAGGCGGGACTGGCCGAAACCGGTTCGGTGTCAGCGATTCTCATGGATCTCGGCGTGTCATCGATGCAGCTGGACGAGGCCGACCGCGGCTTCGCCTACTCCGTCGACGCGCCGCTGGACATGCGGATGGACCCCACCACCGGCATCACCGCCGCCGACGTGCTCAACACCTACAGCCACGGCGACCTGGCCCGGGTGCTGAAAACCTATGGCGACGAACGGTTCGCGGGCAAGATCGCCTCGGAGGTGTTGCGCCGCCGCGCCGTCAAGCCGTTCAGCACCAGCGCCGAATTGGTCGAGGTGCTGTACGCCACCATCCCGGCCGCCGCGCGCCGCACCGGTGGGCATCCCGCCAAGCGCACGTTCCAGGCGCTGCGGGTGGAGGTCAACGGAGAACTCGACTCGCTGCGGGCCGCGCTGCCCGCGGCGCTCGACGCGCTGCGCGTGGGCGGGCGGATCTGCGTGATGTCGTACCAGTCGCTCGAAGACCGGCTGGTGAAGCAGGAATTCGCGCCACGGATCGTGTCCCGGTCCCCGATGGACCTGCCGGTCGAACTGCCCGGCATGGGACCGGAGTTCAGGATGCTCACCCGCGGCGCGGAAAAGGCGACCGAGTCCGAGATCGAGGCCAACCCGAGGTCCGCTCCGGTGCGGATGCGTGCGGCCGAACGGATCACGGAGAGGTCAGGGAGGACACAGGAGGGGACACGATGAGCGTGCGGACGAGCACCGTTGCCGTGCCGGGGCGTACCGCCCGGCGCGTGCAGGCGGCCGAACGAGTGAAGTCCGGTGCCGCGCAGCGGGCCTACGCGCGCAAACGCACCCGCCAGCAGCTGCTCGACGGGATATCGCTGCCCGATCGGTCCTCGACCATGGCCGGGCGCATCCCGTTCGTCACCGCGATCATCGGTCTGCTCGGTTGCGGTCTCGCGCTCACCCTGCTGCTCACCACCCGTGCCGCCGAGGACAGCTACCTGCTCGGCGACATGCGCGCGGACAACCGAACACTCGCCGACGAGCGGGCCGCACTGCAGCGCGAGGTCGCGGCCGCCGACTCGGCTCCCGAACTGGCCGCGCGCGCACGGGAACTCGGCATGATCCCGGCCAAGGATCCGGCGCGTCTGGTGATCGGTCCCGGCGGGGAAGTGACCGTGATCGGCACACCGACGCCCGCCCAAGGGGCACCCGCGCCGCCGTTGAACGGGCCGCCGACGACCACACAGAACCCGGCGCCGGGTCAGCAGGCGCAGGGCGAGCGGGTGGTTCCGGTGCAGCCGGGCACCCCGGCCACCGACCCCGCCGCTCCGAACAACACTCCGCCCGCCGTGCTCGCGGCACCGGGTGGCCAGGCCGGAGCGGCGAACGCGCCCGTGGTGGATCCGTCGCAGGCCCAGCCCGAATCGCCGCAGGGCGTACCGGGTTCGCCGCAGGCACAGGTCCCGCCCGCGGGCGAGGGCGCTCCCGTTGCACCGTCGGAGTCGCCGGTACAGGCACCGGCACCCCAACTGGTCCCCGATCGGGTGGAGGTGGCCGCGGCCCCGGCCGACACGCCGCCCCCGGCACCGGATGTCGCGCCGTTACCGGACGCGGGCCCGCCGAGCGAGACGCCGCAGATCGTCGCTCCCGAGGCGGGCCGATGAGGCAGAGCGGGCCCGCGTCGCGACAGCGACGCGGGCCGGTCTCGTCGAGGGCCCGGCGCAGCGGGTCGCTCTCGCCGGACCGGCCGATCCGGCTGCGCCTCGGCGTCGGCCGGGTCACCATGCTGGCCACCCTCGCCGTGGTCGCGCTGCAACTGCTCTACATCCAGAGCATCGCCGCACCGGGACTCTCCGCGCAGGCCGCCTCGCAGCGCACCACCAAGGAGACCGAGGCCGCCGTGCGCGGCCCGATCACCGACCGCTACGGCAACCCGCTGGCCTTCACCATCACCGCGAAAGCGCTGACGTTCCAACCGGTCCGGGTGCGCCAGCAGCTCGCCGACGCGAAGAAGACCAAGGAGAACGCGCCCGACCCCGAGCAGCGCCTGAAGGACATCGCGAAGTTCGTGCACGACAAGCTCGGCGCGAGCGGCCCGAAAGAGGAGGAGCTGCTCGACAAGCTGCGCAGCGACAAGCCCTTCCACTATCTGGCCCGCAATGTCGATCCCCGGATCGCCACCGAGATCACCACCAAGTTCCCTGAAGTCGGTTCCGAACGCCAGGACCTGCGCGAATATCCCGGCGGGGCGCTGGCGGCCAATGTGGTCGGTGCGACCGGCTGGGACGGGCACGGCCAGATCGGCCTCGAATCGGCACTCGACTCGGTCCTCGCCGGCACCGACGGTTCCCGCACCTACGATCGTGGCTCCGACGGCGCGGTGATCCCCGGCAGCTACCGCGACCAGCAGCCCGCGGTGAACGGGCACGGCGTGGAGCTCACCCTCGACGAGGACATGCAGTACTTCGTGCAGCAGCAGGTGCAGCAGGCCAAACAGCTCTCCGGCGCGGCCTCGGCCTCGGCGGTCGTGCTCGACGCCAAGACCGGCCAGGTGCTGGCCATGGCCAACGACAACACCTTCAATCCCGCACTGGGACCCCAGCACTGGGCCTCGGCGAACATGAGCAACCCGTCGGTGTCGGAGCCCTTCGAACCCGGCTCGGTGAACAAGATCATCACCGCCGCCGCCGCGCTCGAGTACGGACTGACCGACCCCGACGAAGTGCTGCAGGTGCCGGGTTCGATCAGGATGTCGGGCGTCACCGTCAACGACGCCTGGCAACACGACGTGGCGCCCTACACCACCACGGGCATCTTCGGTAAGTCGTCCAATGTCGGCACCCTCATGCTCGCGCAACGGGTGGGGGAGGACCGCTTCGCCGACATGATCGACCGCTTCGGTCTCGGCAAGCGCACCGGCATCGGCCTGCCCGGCGAGAGCCCGGGGCAGGTGCCCGCCCGCGACCAGTGGTCCGGCGGCACCTTCGCCAATCTGCCCATCGGCCAGGGCCTTTCGATGACGACATTGCAGATGACCGGCATGTACCAGGCCATCGCCAACGACGGCCTGCGCATCCCACCGCGCATCGTGAAGGCCAGAATCGCCCCCGACAACACCCGTACCGAGGAACTGCAGCCCGAGCCCGTGCGAGTGGTCAGCCCGCAGACCGCCGCCACGTTGCGCACGGTTTTCCAGGCGACCGTGCAGAAGGACCCGATGGGTGTGCAGATGGGCACCGGGCCGCAGGCCGCCGTGGAGGGCTACCAGGTGGCGGGCAAGACCGGCACCGCGCAGAAGGTCGACCCGGCGTGCCGCTGCTATTCGACCTCGTCGTTCTACATCACCTTCGCCGGGATGGCGCCCGCCGACAACCCGCGCTACGTGATCGGCATGATGCTCGACGCGCCGGTACGCAGCTCCGACGGCTCCGGTGGCGGGTCGGCCGCGCCGCTGTTCCACACCATCGCCTCCTGGGCGTTGCAGCGCGACCGGGTGCCGCCGTCGCCGGAGGCTAGGCCGCTGGTGCTGGAGGCCGGGCTCTGACGGTAACCTGACTCGTCGTCTTGCCCACGCGCTCGATCACTCTCAGAGAGGAGCCTTGTGCCCGCGCAGTCCAGCCCGCACGCGCTCCGGCCGAACACCCCGCCGTCGACGCCGCTGCAGGCCCTGCTGGAGCTCACCGGCGCCACCACACTCACCCCGGTACCGGCCGAGGTGACCGTCACCGGCATCGAGCAACGATCCAACGCCGTCCGCCCCGGTGACCTGTTCGCCGGCCTGCCCGGCGCCACCTCGCACGGCGCCCGTTTCGCCGCCGACGCCGTCGCGCGCGGCGCGGTCGCGGTGTTCACCGACGCGACGGGTGCCGAACTGATCGGCGAGGTGGCGGTGCCCGTGCTGGTGCGTGATGACCCGCGTGCCGTGCTCGGCGAGCTGTCCGCCGAGATCTACGGTCACCCCAGCGATCGCCTGCGCATCGTCGGCATCACCGGCACCTCCGGCAAGACCACCACGTCGTACCTGGTGGAGGCGGGTCTGGTCGCGGCGGGCCTGTCGACCGGCCTGATCGGCACCATCGAAACCCGCATCGGCGGGCAGCGGGTGCCGAGCGCGCTCACCACTCCCGAGGCGCCGCAGCTGCACGCGATGTTCGCGGCCATGGTCGAGCAGGGTGTGCAGGCGGTGGTCATGGAGGTGTCGAGCCACGCGCTGGCCCTCGGCCGGGTCGACGGTGTGCGCTTCGCCGTCGGCGCGTTCACCAACCTCTCCCAGGACCACCTCGACTTCCACAAGGACTTCGAGGACTACTTCGCCGCGAAACGCCGCCTGTTCGAACCGGACTCGCCCATCGCCGCGCGCACCTCGGTGATCTGTGTGGACGACGAGTGGGGCAGGCGCCTTGCCGCGGACCTCGCGGCCCCGATCACGGTCTCGACCGGCGACCCCGCGAACACCTCCCGGAGCCGCACGGTCGGCAGCTCTGATCGCGCGGCGCGCACCGACTCCGAGCAGCCCGGGCGCACCGGCGCATCCGGGGAGTCAGGTGCGGGGGCACCCGCCCACGCCGCGTCGACCGGTGCGGACTGGCAGGTTGTCGGTGAGGTGAAAACCACCGGCGGCGAACAGGAGTTCACCGCGGTCGGCCCGAGCGGCGAGCTGACCGTCCGTTTGCGCCTGCCGGGCCGCTACAACGTCGCCAACGCCCTGCTCGCCGTCGCCACCTGCGCGGCCGCCGGGGTCGATCCGGCGATCGCCGCGCCCGCGCTGGCCACCGTCGACGTGCCAGGCCGCATGCAGCGCGTCGAACGCGGACAGGACTTTCTCGCCGTCGTCGACTACGCGCACAAGCCCGCCGCGATCGAATCGGTGGTCGCCACCCTGCGCGCGCACCTCGCCGACGCGGGCCGCGGCAGGCTCGCGGTGGTCGTCGGCGCGGGCGGCGACCGGGACGCGGCCAAGCGCCCGCTCATGGGCGCGGCGGCGGCACGCGGTGCCGACCTGGTGATCGTCACCGACGACAATCCACGCACCGAGGACCCGGCGGCCATCCGCGCCGCCGTGGTCGCCGGTGCGCACGAACTCCCGGCCACCGACCGCGGCGAGATCCGCGAGATCGGTGACCGCGCGGCGGCCATCGCCGCCGCACTCGCCTGGGCGCGTTCCGGCGACGTGGTGCTCATCGCGGGCAAGGGCCACGAGGCGGGTCAGGAGATCCAGGGCGTCAAGCATCCCTTCGACGACCGTGAGGTCCTCGCCGCGGAGCTGGATTCTCTACTGGCACAACACAGTCCGCACACGGACTCGGAGGACTTGACGGTTTCATGATCGAGATGACACTGCGGGAGATCGCGGACGTCGTCGGCGGCGAGCTGCACGACGTACCCGACCCCCAGGCACTGGTGACCGGGTCGGTCGAATTCGATTCGCGCCGAATCGGTCCCGGTGATCTGTTCCTCGCACTACCCGGCGCCAACTCCGACGGACACGACTACGCGGCGAACGCGGTCGAGGCCGGAGCTGTCGCCGTGCTGGCGGCACGCCCGGTCGGCGTGCCCGCCATCGTCGTCGCGCCGGACGCGGGCACCGTGCCCGCCACCTCGGTGGCCCTGAGCCACGACGGCGACGGCTCCGGTGCCGCCGTGCTCGCGGCCCTGGCCGAACTGGCACGCGTGAGCACCGAGCGGCTGGCCGAGCGCACCGGTCTCACCGTCGTCGGTGTCACCGGGTCGTCGGGCAAGACCTCGACCAAGGACCTGCTGGCCGCCGTGCTCGCACCGCTGGGTCCTGTGGTCGCCCCGCCCGGATCGTTCAACAACGAACTCGGCCACCCGTGGACGGCCCTGCGCGCCGACGCCGACACCAAGTTCCTCGCCCTCGAGATGTCGGCGCGCGGCGTCGGCCACATCGCCGCTCTGGCCCGCATCGCGCCGCCGCGCATCGGTGTGGTGCTCAATGTCGGCACCGCCCACCTCGGTGAGTTCGGCAGCCGCGAGGCCATCGCGCAGGCCAAGGGTGAACTGGTCGAAGCACTCCCGGCCGAGGGCCTGGCCGTGCTCAACGCCGACGACCCGAACGTCGCCGCCATGGCCTCGCGCACGAAAGCGCGCGTGGTGACGGTCGGCCTGTCCGGCGACGCCGACATCCGTGCCACCGACGTGACCACCGACGACCAGGCCCGCGCCCGCTTCACCCTGCACGCGGGTGGCGAATCGGTGCCGGTGCAGCTGGCCGTGCACGGTGAGCACCAGGTTGGCAACGCGCTCTCGGCCGCCGCCGTCGCCCTGGAATGCGGCGCCGACCTGGCGACCGTGGCCCAGGCACTGTCCGGGGCGACGGCCGCGTCGGTGCGCCGGATGGACGTGCGGACCACGCCCGACGGCATCACCGTCATCAACGACTCCTACAACGCCAACCCCGACTCGGTGCGGGCCGCGCTCAAGGCGCTGGTCACCCTCGCCAAGTCGGGCCCCGAACCGCGCCGCAGCTGGGCCGTGCTCGGGGAGATGGGCGAACTCGGCGACACCTCGGTCATCGAACACGACGCGATCGGACGGCTCGCCGTGCGACTCGACGTCGACCGATTGATCGTGGTCGGCACCGGACGACCCTCCCGGGGAATGCACCAGGGAGCGGTGATGGAAGGCTCATGGGGCGAGGAGTCGATCCTCGTACCCGATATCTCGGCGGCCATCGCGCTGCTCGACGACGAAATCGCCGCCGGCGATGTGGTACTGGTCAAGGCGTCGAAAGCGGTCGGTCTGTGGGCCGTCGCCGAACACCTGACCAGGGCAGGGGAAGGTAGCTCGGAGGCAGCTCGATGAGGCAGATTTTGTTCGCGGCGGGGATCGCGCTCGCGGTGTCGATCCTGTTGACGCCGTTCCTGATCCGGGTCTTCGCCAAACAGGGCTTCGGCCAGGAGATCCGGGTCGACGGCCCGGCCAGCCATCAGGCCAAACGCGGCACCCCGACGATGGGTGGTGTCGCCATCCTGATCGGTATGTGGGCCGGATACCTCGGTTCGCACCTGATCGGCCTCGGCTACGACGCCGAGGGTCCGACGGCCTCGGGCCTGCTCGTACTCGGGCTGACCACCGCACTCGGTGTGGTCGGCTTCCTCGACGACTTCATCAAGCTGCGCAAACAGCGCAATCTCGGGTTGTCGGCGGCCGGTAAGTACATCGGCCAGATCAGTGCCGCGGTGATCTTCGCGGTGCTGGTGCTGCAGTTCCGGGCCGACAACGGGCTCACCCCCGGCAGCAAGCACATCTCGTACGTGCGTGACTGGTCGACGGTGTCGATGGGCGCGCTGGTGTTCGTGATCATGGTGTGTCTGCTGGTCGTGGCCTGGTCCAACGCGGTCAACCTGACCGACGGTCTCGACGGTCTCGCCGCCGGATCGATGAGCCTGGTGCTCGGCGCCTACGTCATCATCACCTTCTGGCAGTACCGCAACGCCTGCGCCACCAGCCCCGGACCCGGGTGCTACAACGTGCGCGACCCCCTCGACCTCGCGCTGGTCTGCGCGGCGGCCGCCGCCGCCTGCATCGGCTTCCTGTGGTGGAACGCCGCGCCCGCCAAGATCTTCATGGGCGACACCGGATCGCTCGCCCTCGGCGGCATGCTGGCCGGTCTGTCCATCACCACCCGCACCGAGCTGCTGATGGTCGTCATCGGCGCGCTGTTCGTCGCCGAGGCGGCGTCGGTGGTGCTGCAGGTGGCGGTGTACCGCACCACCCGCAACCGATTGTTCAAGATGGCGCCGTTCCACCACCACTTCGAATTGAGCAAGTGGGCGGAGACTACGGTGATCATCCGGTTCTGGATCCTGGCAGGCATCGCGGCCGCCGTGGGTCTCGGACTGTTCTACAGCGAATACCTGTCCCAGGTCGGGTGAGAGCGGAAATGGTAGAACACTCGCCCCGTGCCCTGCGTTCCCCGGGCCCCATGCTCGAATTCCTGCGTGGCCGTGACGTTCTCGTCGCCGGCTGGGGCGTCTCCGGACGCTCCCTGATCGAACCGCTGCGCGATATCGGCGCGCACCCCGTCGTCACCGACGGCGGCGCCAAAGCCCTGGCCGAGGCCGCCGAACTCGGGCTCGAGATCGCCACCACGGTGGAACTCGAGCACGCCGATCTCACGCGGTTCGCCCTCGTCATCACCAGCCCCGGCTGGCGGCCTGATTCGCCGGTGCTCGTCTCGGCGGTCACCGAGGGCATCCCGGTCTGGGGTGACGTCGAATTCGCCTGGTGGGTCGATCAGGCCCGCATCTACGGCCCGGTCCGTAAGTGGCTGGTGGTCACCGGAACCAACGGCAAGACCACGACCACCCAGATGACGCACTCGATCCTGCGCGCCGCGGGCATCGCCAGTGTGGCCTGCGGCAATATCGGCCTGCCCATCCTCGACGCCCTGCGCCGCAATCCCGGTCCGCAGGTGCTCGCGGTCGAGTTGTCGTCGTTCCAGCTGCACTGGGCGCCGTCGGTGCGGCCCGAGGCCGGTGTGGTGCTCAATGTCGCCGAGGACCACCTCGACTGGCACGGCGGGCTCGACGCCTACGCCGCCGCCAAGGCGCGTGCCCTCACCGGCCGCATCGGCGTGGTCGGCCTCGACGATCCGGTCGCCGGTGCGCTGGCGCGCAAGTCCAAGGCGCGGCGCACGGTCGGGTTCCGCGTGGGCGTGCCCGCCGACGGCGAACTCGGCGTGGTCGACGGCAAACTCCTCGACCGCGCCTTCACCAAGGCCGCGATCCTCGCCGAGACCTCCGACATCAGCCCGCAGGGGCCGGCGGGTATCGCCGACGCGCTCGCCGCCTCGGCGCTGACCAGGGCCATCGACGTGGCACCCCAGTTCGTGAAAGAGGGCCTGGCCGAACACAAGGTCGGCCCGCACCGCACCGCGTTCGTGCGGGAACTGGGCGGCGTCGACTTCATCGACGACTCCAAGGCGACCAACCCGCACGCCGCGCGCGCATCGATCCTCGCGCACCCGCACGTGGTGTGGGTCGCGGGCGGCCTGCTCAAGGGCGCTACCATCGACGACCTCATCGAGGAGGTCGCCGACCGGCTCGTGGGCGCGGTCCTGTTCGGGGCCGACGCGCCGGTGATCGCCGCCGCATTGGCGCGACACGCGCCCGAAGTCCCGGTCATCGCACTGGACGCGGGAGACGATGCAGACATGGAGTCGTCGAGATCGCAGCGTGCCGAAGCGGTGATGGGCCGCGCCGTGCGCGCCGCGGCGGGCATGGCCCGGGCGGGAGACACCGTGCTGCTGGCACCCGCGGCCGCGTCCCTGGACATGTACGACGACTACACCCACCGCGGACGCTGCTTCGTCGACGCGGTCACGGCACTGGAAGACGGTGACATCGGGCGGGCGCTATGACATCGACGGGCCAGACCACCCGGACCGGGGGGCGCCGGAAACGGATCGCCCCGCAGCCGGGATGGGCGGGGGAGCGTTTCGGCGCATGGCTGGCCCGTCCGCTCGCCTCGTTCCACCTCGTCGTCACCATCGCGACCCTGCTGACGGTGCTCGGCCTGGTGATGGTGCTCTCGGCGTCGAGCGTCGAGGCCTATGCCGGTGGTGGATCGGCGTATTCGCTGTTCATCCAGCAGGCCATGTTCGCCGGGCTGGGCGCCGTCGCGTTCTACATCGCGTTGCGGTTGCCGCTGCGGGTCCTGCGGCAGTGGTCGTTCCCGGCGTTCAGCATCTCGGTGATCGCGCTGGTGCTGGTGCTCATTCCGGGCATCGGCGCGGTGCACGGCGGCGCACGGCGGTGGTTCGACATCGGGCCCATCTCGATCCAGCCGTCCGAGGTCGTCAAGGTAACCCTGGTGGTATGGGGCGCGCACCTGCTCGCGTCGCGTCGCGGGGCACACCTCAAGGACATCCTGGTGCCGCTGGTGCCCGCCGGCCTGCTGGTGTGTCTGCTCGTGGTGCTCGAGCCGAACCTGTCGACCACGATCGCGCTCGGCATCGTGCTGATGGCGCTGCTGTGGTTCGGTGGGTTGCCGGTGCGGTTGTTCGTCGGGATCATGGTCAGCGGCTTGGTCGTCGCGTCGGTGCTGGCGCTGTCGGCCGGGTACCGGTCCGACCGGGTGCGCGCGTTCTTCAATCCCGGTGACGATCCCCAGGGCGCCAATTATCAGGCACGCCAGGCCAAGTACTCGCTGGCCGACGGCGGCATCCTCGGTCGCGGGCTCGGGCAGAGCCGCGCCAAGTGGAGCTACCTGCCCAACTCGCACAACGACTTCATCTTCGCCATCATCGGCGAGGAACTCGGCTTCCTCGGCTGCATGGCGGTGCTCGCCCTGCTGGCGATGTTCGTCTACACCGGCATCCGCATCGCGCTGCGCTCGGTGGACCCGTTCCTTCGCCTGCTCACCGCCACCGCGACCACCTGGATCACCGCGCAGGCCCTGATCAATATCGGCTACGTCGTCGGTCTGCTGCCGGTGACCGGTCTGCAGCTGCCGCTGGTGTCGGCCGGTGGTTCGTCGCTGGCGATCACGCTGTTCATGTTCGGCATCATCGCCAGCGCGGCCAGGCACGAGCCCGAGGCGGTCTCGGCGCTCAAAGCGGGCCAGGACGGCAGGCTCAGCAGGCTGTTGCGGCTTCCCGTGCCCGAGGTGTACACCCCGGCGCCGCGCAAGCCCGCGCCACGGGCGAAAACCGAACGCCCACGTCAGGCCCCACGCCGCCAACCCGATGCCCCGCGCAGGCGACGCGCGCCGGAAAGCCGCGGCACCAGTTCGCTACGGTCGACCAGAGCATGGGAACCGACCTATCCGATGCCACACGCTAGAGAACGAGGTAGATCCAAGTGAGTAGCCCGCGATCCGGGTTGTCGGTGATCGTCGCAGGCGGGGGAACCGCAGGCCACATCGAACCCGCGCTGGCGGTGGCCGACGCCTTGCGCAGACTCGACGATTCGATCCGGGTGACAGCACTCGGCACCGAGCGCGGACTCGAGACGAAACTGGTGCCCGACCGTGGGTACCCGCTCGAGCTGATCCCGCCGGTTCCGTTGCCCCGCAAGCCGTCGGCCGACCTGCTTCGCCTGCCCGGACGGGTGTTCTCCTCGGTGCGCGCCACCCGCGCGGTGATCGACCGGGTGCAGGCCGATGTCGTCATCGGCTTCGGCGGCTACGTCGCCCTGCCCGCCTACCTCGCCGCGCGCGGTATCGGCAGGCAGCGCCGGATTCCGGTCGTCGTGCACGAGGCCAACGCCAAGGCGGGCATCGCCAACAAGGTCGGCGCCAAGCTGGCCACCAAAGTGCTTGCCGCCGTTCCCGACTCCGGCCTGGCCGGGGCCGAGGTCGTCGGCATCCCGGTGCGCGCCGCCATCACCGAACTCGACCGTCCCGCGCTGCGCGCGCAGGCCCGCGAGCACTTCGGTCTGCCCGCCGAGGGCCCGGTTCTGCTGGTGTTCGGCGGCTCACAGGGCGCGCGCAGCCTCAACGAGGCGATCTCCGGCGCCGCACCGCAATTGGCCGCCGCCGGGATCTCGGTGCTGCACGCGCACGGCCCCAAGAACAGCGTCGAGGTGAGTACCGCCGACGCGCCCGCACCGTACGTGGCGGTGCCGTACCTGTCGCGGATGGATCTGGCCTACGCCGCCGCCGACGCGGTGGTCTGCCGCTCCGGCGCCATGACCGTCGCCGAGGTGTCGGCGGTGGGGCTGCCCGCGTTCTACGTGCCGCTGCCGCACGGCAACGGCGAGCAGGAGTTCAACGCGCGCCCCGTGGTGACCAAGGGGGGTGGCAGAATTGTCCCCGACGCCGAGCTGACCCCGAAATTCGTGATGGACGAGGTGATTCCGCTGCTGCTCGACCCCGCCCGACTCGCCGAGATGAGCCGCGCCGCCGCAGGCGCCGGTCACCGCGACGCCGCCGACACCGTGGCACGCATCGTCGCCGGGCTCGCCCGATGAGCGGTCAGCGGCCGGAGGCGGAAGCCGAGCGTGACCAGCCGGACCGTCCGAGCACGGGTACCGCGGTGAATGCCGCGGGTGAGCCCGTGGGTTCGGCGTTGCCCGCCGAACTCGCGCGGGTGCACATGGTCGGGATCGGCGGTGCGGGCATGTCCGGTATCGCGCGAATCCTGTTGGCGCGCGGCGGTGCGGTGTCGGGATCCGATGCCAGAGAGAGCCGTGGCGTGCTGTCGCTGCGGGCCCGCGGCGCGCAGGTGCGCATCGGGCACGACGCCGACGCGCTCGACCTGCTGCCCGGTGGCCCGACCGTCGTCGTCACCACCTACGCCGCCATTCCGAAGACCAACCCCGAACTGGTCGAAGCCAATCGGCGCAGCATTCCCGTGCTGATGCGTCCCACCGTGCTCGCCGCCCTGATGCGCGGGCACAAGACCCTGCTCGTCTCGGGCACCCACGGCAAGACCTCGACCACCTCGATGTTGATCGTGTCGCTGCAGCACTGCGGCGCCGACCCCTCGTTCGCGGTCGGTGGCGAACTCAACGAGGCGGGCACCAACGCCCACCACGGCAGCGGTGACATCTTCGTCGCCGAGGCCGACGAATCCGACGGTTCGCTGCTGCAATACGACCCCGACGTCGCCGTGGTCACCAATATCGAATCCGACCACCTCGACTACTTCGGCACCGACGAGGCCTACATCCAGGTCTTCGACGACTTCGCCGACCGGCTCGCCCCCGGCGGCCTGCTGGTGGTCTGCCTCGACGATCCCGGCTCGCTCGCTCTGGCCGAACGGGTCGCGCCCCGGCTCACCGAACGCGGTGTGCAGGTGCTCGGCTACGGGTCCGGCGACCTGACGAACGCGCCCGTGCCCGTCGGTGCCCGGCTGCTCGACTGGCAGCCGCGCGATATCGGCGGCATCGTGGAATTCCAGCTGGGCGGCGAGACGACGCCGCGCACGGTCCGCCTGTCGGTGCCCGGCAGGCACATGGCCCTCAACGCGCTCGCCGCGCTGCTCGCGGCCCGGGCGACCGGTGCCGACATCGACGAGATCGTGCAGGGCCTGGAGGGTTTCGGTGGCGTGCACCGCCGGTTCCAGTTCACCGGTCGCGAGAACGGCGTGCGCGTCTTCGACGACTACGCCCACCATCCCACCGAGGTGCGGGCCGTGCTCGAGGCCGCCGCGCAGCTCGTCGCGCAGGAGGCGCGCGACGGAGCGCGCATCGAACGCGGCCGGGTGATCGTGGTCTTCCAGCCGCATCTCTACAGCCGCACCGCCACTTTCGCGACCGAGTTCGGCACCGCGCTGAGCCTGGCCGACGAGGTGGTCGTGCTCGACGTCTACGGCGCGCGTGAGGAACCGCTGCCCGGCGTGAACGGTGCGCTGGTGGCCCAGTCGGTGACCAAACCCGTGCACTACCAGCCCGATATGTCGAAGGTCGGCCGTCAGGTCGCGGCGCTCGCGCAGCCCGGTGATGTCGTGATCACCATGGGCGCCGGCGATGTCACCATGCTCGGCAACCAGATCCTCGACGGCTTGCGGGCCCGCCCGCAGCAGGGCGGCCGGTGAGATTGCCGATGCCCGCGGCGCGCGGGTGGCACGGCTACCGGCTCTGGACGGCGGTAGGGCTGGTCGTCGTCACCGTGCTGGCGGTGCTCGCGTGGTTCACCCCGGCATTGTCGGTACGGACCGTGCGGATCGACGGCCTGACGGCCGTGCCCGAGGAACAGGTGCGCGAGCGGCTCGAAATCCCGGACGGGCGTTCGATGTTGCGCATCGACACCACCGCGATCGCCCGCCGCGTGGCCGCGATCCCCACGGTGCGCTCGGTCCGGGTGCAGCGGAAGTTCCCGTCGACGGTGCTGGTGACGGTCGTGGAGCGAACTCCGGTGGTGTACCTCGACGCTCCCGACGGCGCCCACCTGATCGACGCCGAGAGTGTGGAATTCGCGATCGAGCCGGCACCGCCGATCGGTGTGCCGAAATTGGTCACCGAGGGCTCGATGCCGGGGCCGGACGCGGCCCGCGCCGCCGTCGCCGTGCTGGTCACGTTGCCGCCCGCGTTGTCGGTGCAGGTGGGTGAGGTTGTCGCACGGTCGGTTTCGGATGTCTCGCTCAACCTGCGCGACGGAAGAAAGGTAGTGTGGGGCGGCACGGGCGACGGGGAGCGCAAAGCTGCCGTCGTAATGCCGCTGCTCACCCGGGAAGGCACCGTGTTCGACGTTTCGAGTCCGAATCTGGTCACGGTAAAGTGAGCGAAACTTCGGCGCGCCTGCGCCGGGATCGCGGTGGCTGCGAATAGCGTTCCGCAGCAGTCGGATACTTGACATAACGCCAACCCTATGGTTGAGGTTGAGGGTTTTAGATCGAAGGAAGGCGAGAGCCCATGACGCCCCCGCACAACTACCTTGCCGTGATCAAGGTCGTCGGTATCGGCGGCGGCGGCGTGAACGCCGTCAACCGGATGATCGAACAGGGACTCAAGGGAGTCGAGTTCATCGCGGTCAATACCGACGCACAGGCCCTGCTGATGAGCGACGCCGATGTGAAGCTCGATGTCGGCCGTGAACTCACCCGAGGACTGGGCGCCGGAGCCGATCCGGAAGTCGGTCGCAAAGCGGCCGAAGACCACAAGGACGAGATCGAAGAGGTGCTCAAGGGCGCCGACATGGTCTTCGTCACCGCAGGCGAAGGCGGTGGTACCGGAACCGGTGGCGCCCCTGTCGTCGCCAGCATCGCCCGCAAGCTGGGCGCGCTGACTATAGGTGTCGTGACCCGGCCGTTCTCCTTCGAGGGAAAACGGCGTGGGAACCAGGCCGAAGTGGGCATCAACCTGCTTCGCGAGTCGTGCGACACCCTCATCGTCATTCCGAACGACCGGCTGCTGCAGCTGGGCGACGCGGCGGTGAGTCTGATGGATGCCTTCCGGTCGGCAGACGAAGTTCTGCTCAACGGTGTTCAGGGTATTACCGACCTGATCACCACCCCCGGCCTGATCAACGTCGACTTCGCCGACGTGAAGAGCGTGATGTCGGGTGCCGGTTCGGCGCTCATGGGCATCGGCTCGGCGCGCGGTGAGGGCCGGTCGGTGAAAGCGGCCGAGACGGCGATCAATTCGCCACTGCTCGAGGCATCGATGGACGGTGCGCACGGCGTGCTGCTCTCGATCGCGGGTGGTTCCGATCTCGGTCTGTTCGAGATCAACGAGGCCGCCTCGCTGGTGCAGGAGGCCGCCCACATCGAGGCCAACATCATCTTCGGTACGGTCATCGACGATTCGCTCGGCGACGAAGTGCGCGTCACCGTGATCGCCGCCGGTTTCGACGGCGGCGGCCCCTCGCGGCGCGCGGTCGAGAACACCATGCAGACCGGCCGGTCCTCGTCCAACCCGATCGGCTCCGGTCGTGCGGGCGAGGTGGGACAGAGCCGCAGCACGGAGGCCCCGGCCCGGCCCACCGAGCCCGCCACCGCGGGGATGTCGAGCGGACGGGCGGCGGCGCCCAACTACCGCGACACCGAGCGGTATCGGGAGTCGGAGCGGCAGCGGGTCACCGAACAGGCGCTCAACCGCGTCAACAACCCCGAACCGCGCGACGACGGCGACGATGACGACGACATCGAGGTGCCGATCTTCATGCGCCGCTAGGCACGGACAACAGCGCCCGAACTCCCCGGTGAGTTCGGGCGCTTTCGCGTCTCCGGCTCAGCCCGGGGCCGCCGCGGCCAGCGGCCGGGTTGACCGATGTCACCCCGCACGCGCACCGATCGACCCGCCGACCGCACTACCCTCGAACCATGACTTCCGCACCCCCCACCGTGACCGTTCGCCGGGTGACCACCACCCGCGCCGGTGGCTTCTCCGTCGCCCCGTACGACTCGTTCAACCTGGGCGATCACGTCGGTGACGATCCGGAGGCCGTGCGCCGCAACAGGATCCGCCTGGCCGAGGGCATTGGGCTCACCCCGGACCGGCTGGTGTGGATGGAGCAGGTACACGGCCGCAATGTCGAGATCGTCGACGGGCCGCGCGCCGAACCGGTCCCGGTGACCGACGCATTGGTCACCACCGTGCCCGGCCTCGCCCTGGTCGTCCTCACCGCCGACTGCGTGCCGATCCTGCTGTCCGACGACGAGGCAGGCGTGATCGCGGCGGTGCACGCGGGCCGCATCGGCGCCCGAATCGGCATCGTGCCTCGGGTACTCGAGGCGATGGTCTCGGTCGGCGCCCGGGTGGAGCGCATCGGCGCCTTCCTCGGGCCCGCCGCGTCGGGTCGTCAGTACGAGGTGCCCGCCGCCATGCGTGCCGACGTGGAGGCTCACCTGCCCGGCAGCGCAACCACCACGGTCCGCAAGACCCCCGGCCTCGACCTGCGCGCGGGCATCAGCAGGCAGCTCACCGAGGCGGGCGTCGGCGGCATCGCCCTCGACCCGCGCTGCACCATCGAGGACAAAACCCTGTTCAGCCACCGGCGCGGCGCCCCGACCGGCCGCATCGCCGGTGTGATCTGGATGGACCCGACCGCATGAGCCCGCAGCACACCACCCGGCGAGGGGAGGCCGCATGACCCAGGAGACCTCGACCGGCACCGATCGCGCGAGCGAACTCTCGACCCGCCTGGACGGGCTGCTCACGCGGCTCGACGCCGCCGTGGCCGCCGCGGGCCGCCCCGCGGGCTCCGTCCGACTGCTGCCGGTGACCAAATTCTTCCCGGCCGCCGATGTCGACATCCTCTACCGCCTCGGCAGGCGCGAGTTCGGCGAGTCACGCGAACAGGAGGCCTCGGCCAAGGTCGCCGAACTGGCCTACGACGACGTCGAGTGGCACATGATCGGCCGCTTGCAGCGCAACAAGGCCCGCGCCGTGGCCCGATGGGCACACACCGTGCACTCGGTCGACAGCGAACGGCTGGCAAACGCGCTGGACCGGGCGGTGACCGACGCACAGGCAGCCGGCGAGCGTACCGCGCCCCTGCGGGTGCTGCTGCAGGTGAGCCTGGACGCCGACCCCGGACGCGGGGGTGTCGAACCGGCCGATCTACCCGCCCTGGCCGACCTGGTAGCGAAGGCCCCCGGACTGCATCTGGCCGGTCTGATGGCGATTCCACCCCTTGACGCCGACATTCATGCGTCCTTTGCGAAGCTTGCGACTTTGCACACTTCGCTGCTCGCGCAACACGCCGATGCCACCGAACTTTCTGCAGGTATGTCGGGTGATTTGGAGATCGCGGTCGAACACGGTTCGACGTGTGTGCGTGTCGGTACCGCCTTGATGGGCGCCCGACCGATAACCTCGGCGTAGCAAAGAAACCTCATCAGTCACATTCGACACATACGATTGGCCGACGAGGCGCTGAGCAAGAACTTCAACACCCGGCCGCCACCGGGGCCGAAGGAAGGTCGTCCAGGATGAGCACGCTGCACAAGTTCAAGGCGTACTTCGGCATGGTTCCGCTCGATGAGTACGAAGACGACTACGTCGACGATCACGCCTCGCGCGGCCCCGAGGAGCGCGCCGGCCGTACTCGCCCGCGCAGCTACGACCGCTACGCCGAAGATCGTTACGGCTCCGAACGTTTCGGCGACGAAGCCGACGACTTCCCCCAGCCTGCCTACAAGCCGGCTTACCAGGCGCGTCGCGACGACTACGTCGACGACGCCTACGCCGAGGATCGCTACGATCCGCCGCGGCGCCCGACCAGGATCGAGACGGCGCCCTCGTCGGGCCGTGCGTTCCGGGCGGGCGGGGTCGCGCCGGGGATGCGCGGCTCGACCCGTGGCGCGCTCGCGGTCGATCCCGACGCCGAGGAGCGCAGGTTGGAGGAGCGCTTGCGCCCCGAGCCCGCGCCCGTGCGGCGGCCCGGGATCTTCGAGGACGGAGGTCCCTTGTCCAAGATCACCACGCTGCGTCCGCGCGATTACAGCGAGGCCAGGATCATCGGTGAGCGTTTCCGCGAGGGAAACCCGGTCATCATGGACCTGGTCGACCTGAGCAACGCCGATGCCAAGCGGCTGGTCGATTTCGCGGCCGGGCTGGCGTTCGCGCTGCGTGGCTCGTTCGACAAGGTGGCCACGAAGGTGTTCCTGCTCTCACCGGCCGATGTCGACGTATCGGCCGAAGAGCGTCGTCGGATCGCCGAAAACGGCTTCTACAACCAGAAATAGTGACAATTCACGAACTGCCATGATGGCCGCCCGCGCACTGCGCGGCGCGGCCATTTTGCACGTCGCCGATTTTGCGGCAGAGTGAACCCGTGGCCCTGTTCGCGGTTCTGTACCTCGTGCTTTTCATCTTCTGGCTGTTGTTGATCAGCCGGGTGATCGTGGAGTTCATCCGCAGTTTCGCGCGTGACTGGCGCCCGACCGGCGTGGTGGTGATCGTGTTGGAGTTCATCTTCACCGTCACCGATCCGCCGGTGAAACTGTTGAGACGCTTGATACCTCCCGTGAATCTGGGCGGTATTCGGCTCGATCTGTCGATTATGGTTCTGCTCTTCGTCGTGTTCATCCTGATGTCCATCGTGGGTAGGCTCGGGCAGCCCGTGACCTCCGTGTGACACAATGAGTCGAGAAGACCGCTTGCTAGTTCTCCAAAGACCGCGTGAAGGGATCCTTCGATGCCGCTGACTCCCGCCGATGTGCACAACGTCGCGTTCAGCAAACCGCCGATCGGTAAGCGCGGCTACAACGAGGACGAGGTCGACGCCTTCCTGGATCTCGTCGAGCAGGAGCTTTCGCGCCTGATCGAGGAGAACGCCGACCTGCGTCAGCGGGTCGCCGAGCTCGACACCGAGCTAGCCGACGCCAAGAAGAATCGCGGGTCGGCCCCGGTCGCCGCCGTGAAGGCCCCGGTCCAACAGGCACCGCCGCCCGCACCAGAACCTATTCCGGCGCCGGTCCCGGCGGCGCCGCCCGCGCCGATGCCGGTGGCCGCGCCCGTCCGCGACAACTCGGGCCCCGACGCCAACATGCAGGCCGCGAAGGTCCTCACCCTGGCGCAGGAGATGGCCGACCGCCTCACCACCGACGCCAAGACCGAGGCCGAGAGCCTGCTGTCGAACGCGCGGGCAAACTCCGAGCGTCTGGTGGGCGACGCCCGCACCCGCTCCGAGGCGATGATCGCCGACGCGCGGCAGAAGTCCGACGCGATGCTGGCCGACGCGCAGAACCGCTCCGAGACCCAGATCCGCCAGGCCAAGGACAAGGCCGAGGCCCTCACCGCCGACGCCGAGCGTCAGCACGCCGAGATCATGGCGACCATCACCCAGCAGCGCACGGTGCTGGAAAGCCGGATCGAGCAGCTCAAGACCTTCGAGCGCGAGTACCGCGTGCGCCTGAAGTCCTACCTGGAGTCGCAGCTCGAGGAACTGGAGAACCGTGGCTCGGCCGTTCCGGTCGACGGCGGCGAGTTCGCGGGCGACACCAACGGATCGTCCAACAGTTTGGCTCCGGCCTCCTCCTTCGCCAAGGGCGCCAAGTAAACTGGAACCCGGGTCGCGCGGCGCAGCGCGTCGCGTGATTCGGGAACGCCCAGTTCGTCGGGCTGCTCGGTTGCTTGGGAGTCAGCATGCTCGTCTTGACGCTCGTTCTGGCCGCGATCGGATTCGCACTGCTCGTGGCGGCACTCGCCACCGGCTCGGTGGCGTGGGCGTGGGGCTGCATCCTGATCTGCATTATCGGCGCCGGCACCCTCCTGGTGAGCGCGCTCGCCGGTGGGCGACCCGAGAACGACCCGGTCCCGCCGGGACGGCATGCCCGCAAGGACTGACCGCGCGGAAATAGGCTGGACGAGCCCGGTTAGAATCGATTCACACACGGCGTTGATCCGGCCATCACCGGGGAGTCTTCGGAAGAACGGCGCACTCGCGCTCAGTAGAACCGAACGGGTGAGCCCGTCACAGCTCGCAACGAGAGGCTCGCGTGCTTTCCCGGCGCGGGCAAACGGGGTGGTACCGCGGTTTCGGCGCACCTGCGCCGGCATCGTCCCCGTGCCACGGATCCGCGCCGGCGGCGCGGCGGCACGAGGAGCATTCCGCAATGGCGGACGAGACAACCACCGGTGGCGCGTACCCCCGGGTCGATTTCGGTGCCGGTTCCGGCGCGACGTTCCCGGAACTGGAAACCACGGTGCTCGACTACTGGGCCCGCGACGACACCTTCCGCGCCAGCATCGACAACCGCGACGGCAACAGTGAGTTCGTCTTCTACGACGGCCCGCCCTTCGCCAACGGCCTGCCCCACTACGGCCACCTGCTCACCGGCTACGTCAAGGACCTGATCCCGCGCTTCCAGACCATGCGCGGCAAGAAGGTCGACCGGCGCTTCGGCTGGGACACCCACGGCCTGCCGGCCGAGATCGAGGCCGAGAAGCAGCTCGGCATCACCGACAAGTCGCAGATCGACGCGATGGGGCTGGCCGAGTTCAACGCCGCCTGCAAGTCCTCGGTGCTGCGCTACACCAACGAGTGGCGCGAGTACGTCACCCGCCAGGCGCGCTGGGTCGACTTCGACAACGACTACAAGACCCTCGATCTCGACTTCATGGAGTCGGTGATGTGGGCGTTCAAGTCCCTCTACGACAAGGGGCTCATCTACCAGGGCTTCCGGGTGCTGCCCTACAGCTGGTACGAGCAGACGCCGCTGTCGAACCAGGAGACGCGCCTCGACGACGCGTACAAGATGCGCCAGGACCCCGCGGTCACGGTCGACATGGTGCTGTCGGTCCCCACCGAGCACCCCCTGGCCGCGCTCGACGGCGCCAACGCGCTGATCTGGACGACCACCCCCTGGACCCTGCCGTCCAACCTCGCGATCGCCGTGCACCCCGACGTGCGCTACGTCCACCTCCAGGCCGTCGACGGCAAGCGCTATCTGCTTGCCGCCGAACGGGTTTCGCACTACGCCCGCGAATTCGGCGAGGAACCGGCCGTGCTCGGCGAGTACGACGGCGCCGCCCTGGCCGGGCTGTCCTACCAGCCGCCGTTCGATTTCTTCCTCGGACATCCGAACGCACACCGGGTACTCACCGCCGACTACGTCACCACCGACTCCGGCACCGGAATCGTCCACCTCGCACCGGCTTTCGGTGAGGAGGACATGGACGTTGCCTCGGCCAACGGCATCGAGATCGTGCAACCGCTCGACCCGGCGGGCAAGTTCACCTCGATGGTGCCGCCGTACGAGGGCCTGATGGTCTTCGACGCCAACCCGGTCATCATCAAGGACCTCAAGGCCGCCGGAAAACTGCTGCGCCACGAGACGATCGAGCACTCCTACCCGCACAGCTGGCGTTCGGGTCAGCCGCTGATCTACATGGCGGTGCCGTCCTGGTTTGTCGCGGTCACCAAGTTCCGCGACCGGATGGTCGAGCTGAACAAGCACATCACCTGGGTGCCCGAACACATCCGCGACGGACAGTTCGGCAAGTGGCTCGAGGGCGCGCGCGACTGGAACATCAGCCGTAATCGCTACTGGGGCAGCCCGATCCCGGTGTGGGTGTCCGACGACCCGGCCCACCCGCGCGTGGACGTCTACGGTTCGCTCGACGAACTCGAGCGCGACTTCGGCGTGCGCCTGGAAGACCTGCACCGTCCCGGCATCGACGACCTCACCCGGCCCAACCCCGACGACCCGACCGGGAAGTCGACCATGCGCCGGGTCCCCGAGGTGCTCGACTGCTGGTTCGAGTCGGGTTCGATGCCCTTCGCCCAGGTGCACTACCCGTTCGAGAACAAGGAGTGGTTCGACAGCCACTTCCCCGGCGATTTCATCGTCGAATACAACGGGCAGACCCGCGGCTGGTTCTACACCCTGCACGTGCTCTCGACCGCGCTGTTCGACTCGCCGTCGTTCAAAACCGTTGCCGCGCACGGCATCGTGCTCGGTGACGACGGCCTGAAGATGTCGAAGTCCAAGGGCAACTACCCCGACGTCAACGAGGTCTTCGACCGCGACGGTTCCGACGCGATGCGCTGGTTCCTGATGAGCTCGCCGATCCTGCGCGGCGGCAACCTCATCGTCACCGAGCGCGGCATCCGCGAAGGCGTCAGCCACGCGCTGCGCCCGCTGTGGAACGCGTGGACCTTCCTGCAGCTCTACGCCTCGAAGCCCGGTGTGTGGCGCACGGATTCGCCGAACGTGCTCGACCGCTACATCCTGGCCAAGCTCGCGGTGACCCGCGACGTGATGACCGAGGCGCTGGAGACCTACGACATCGCCGGTGCCTGCGACGAACTGCGCTCGTTCGCCGACGCGCTCACCAATTGGTATGTGCGCCGGTCACGTTCGCGCTTCTGGTCCGAGGACCGCGACGCCGTGGACACCCTGCACACCGTGCTCGAGGTGGCCACCCGGCTGGCCGCGCCGCTGCTGCCGCTGATCAGCGAGGTGATCTGGCGTGGGCTCACCGGCGAACGCTCGGTGCACCTGGCCGACTGGCCCGCCGAGTCCGAACTGCCGCACGATCCGGAGCTGGTCGCGGCCATGGACGAGGTGCGCACCGTGTGTTCCACGGTGCTGAGCCTGCGCAAGGCCAAGAACCTGCGGGTGCGCTTGCCGCTGGCCGAGGTGACCATCGCGGCGGCCGACGCCGAACGACTCGCCCCGTTCACCGCGCTGATCGCCGACGAGGTCAACGTCAAGAAGGTCGACCTGACCACCGATGTCGCCGCGCACGGCCGTTTCGAGCTGGCGGTCAACGCCCGCGCGGCCGGTCCGCGCCTGGGCAAGCAGGTGCAGACGGTGATCAAGGCCGTGAAGGCGGGGGAGTGGTCGGAATCGGCCGACGGTGTCGTCACCGCCGCCGGGATCACGTTGCTGCCCGAGGAATACACCCAGCGCCTGGTCGCCGCCGAACCCGAATCCACCGCCGCCCTGCCCGGCAATGCCGGTCTGGTCGTGCTGAATTCGGTGGTCACCGAGGAACTGGAAGCCGAGGGGTGGGCCCGCGACCTCATCCGCGACTTGCAGGAAACCCGGAAGTCGCAGGGTCTCGACGTGTCGGACCGCATCAGCGTGGTGCTCGAGGTTCCCGCCGAGCGGGCCGAGTGGGCCGAAACCCACCGCGACCTGATCGCAGGCGAAATCCTCGCGACCACACTCACATTCGGTGCGGTCGACGCGGACGCCCCGGAAATCACCGGTGGTGTGAAGGTGGCCCTCAGCAAGGCCTGAATCGCCCGTCCGGGGTCGGCCTCGCCCGGCCCCGGACACTATTTCCGACCGAAAATCGCAGGCTGACGGGATAGTTCGCGGGAAGGTTGCTGAAATGGCGACTTTCTCGGGCCACTTCGGGCACAATGGGTCGAGTTGCTGCACATGCGCATGGAACACGCTGAGGTGACAGCGACGGTTCGTGATGAGTGTCCTGTGGAAACGGGGCCGCGGCGGAAGTGAGCGCACCTCCGTCGCGGCACCGGATCGACGGGCGGCGTGCCGCGATCGGTGAGATGCCGCCCGGTAACCGACCAGTCGGCGACCCGTCGCCGGGACGAGGGGAGTCCACCTGTGCGGCGAAAAGTTCTGCGGCGCCTGCTGTTCGGATTCGTGGCGACGATCGCGACGAACCTCGTTCTCGCGGACAAACGGTGTTGACCGCTCGCCTGCGCCGCGCGGGAGCGGCGCAGGCGAACCGCTAGTCCACCAGCTGACGCAGCAGCGGCCCGTACTCGGGATGGGCCAGCGCCGAGGCAAATTGGGCGACCAGGTAGTCGGCCGGGTTGCCCGTGTCATACCAGCGGCCCTGGATCACCTGCCCGTACACCGCGTGTTCGGCGGCGTACTTGTTGATCGCGTCGGTCAGGTACACCTCGCCGGTGCGGTGGGTGTACCAGTTGTCGGTCTGCAGCTGCAGTTCGTCGATGATGCCCGGCGTCACCACGTACCCGCCGATGGCCGCGTACGCCGAGGGGGCGTCCTCGGGCTTCGGCTTCTCCATCAGCCCGGAGATGCGCAGCAAACCGTCGTCGAGGTCCTCGCGCACCACCGGCACGCCGTAGCGCTGCGACTCGCCCGGTTCCATCGGCATCAGGGCGAGCACCGGGCAGCCGGTGGACTCGTAGGCCTTGATGAGCTGCTGGGCGCGCGGTACCTCGGCGACGAACACGTCGTCGGGCCAGAGCACCAGCATCGGTTCGTCGCCCAGGTGGCGGGCGGCGTTGAGCACCGGGGTGCCGTTGCCGTACGGGCCGTGCTGGTCGAGGTAGGTGATGTGGCCCTCGCGCGATAGCTCACCCACCTCCTCCACGGCGTCGGCGTAGGCGGACTTGCCGTCGGCGCGCAATTGGGCGACCAGCGCCGGGTTCGGCCGGAAATGGTCCTGGATCAGCGACTTGCCACTGGTCACCACGATGGTGATGTCGGTGATACCGGAGGCGACCAACTCACGCACCGTGTGCTCGATGACGGGTTTGTCGCCGACCGGCAGCATCTCCTTCGGCGTCGCCTTGGTCAGGGGCAGCAGCCGGGAGCCGATTCCCGCGGCCGGGATAACAGCCTTACGGATCTTCATCACCCGATCATCACACATTTCGAGGTGTCTGTGCGGTGCCTCGGTGGCGGCCGGGTGTCGAGGATCTGTCGGTGGGGCCGCGTACATTGCGCTCGTGAGTACCCACGTCCCGGTCGCGGCCAGGCCCGATGCTGCGGTCACCGCACGTCGGTGGGTGCTGCACATCGATATGGACGCCTTCTTCGCCTCGGCCGAACAGCTCACCCGGCCGACCCTGCGCGGTAGGCCGGTCCTGGTGGGCGGGGTGGGTCAGCGCGGGGTGGTGGCAGGCGCGAGCTATGAGGCGCGGGTGTTCGGTGCGCGGTCGGCCATGCCCATGCACCAGGCGCGGCGGCTGGTCGGTGTCTCGGCGGTGGTCGTGCCGCCGCGCGGGGCCGTGTACTCGGTGCTGAGCGGACGGGTGTTCGACGCGCTGCGCAGCCGGGTGCCGGTGCTCGAGACGTTGTCGTTCGACGAGGCGTTCGCCGAGCCTGCCGAGCTCGCCGGGGCGAGCGTCGCCGAGGTCGAGGAGTACTGCGCGATGCTGCGCGCGCTGGTCCGTGCGCGGACAGGTCTCACCGCCTCCATCGGGGCGGGCACCGGGAAACAGCTGGCCAAGATCGGCTCCGGACTGGCGAAACCCGATGGGATGCGGGTGATTTCGCCATCCGAACAGGGCGCGCTGCTGGCCGGGTTGCCGGTGCGCAAACTGTGGGGCATCGGTCCGGTCGCCGAATCGCGCTTACGCGGCCTCGGTATCGAGACCGTCGGCGCGTTCGCGGCGTTGCCGGAAGTCGAGGCCGCCTCGATCCTCGGCGGCAGTGTCGGTGCCGCGCTGCACCGGCTGGCGCGCGGAATCGACGACCGGCCGGTCAGTGAGCGGGCGGAGGCCAAGCAGATCAGCGCCGAGAACACCTACGAACGCGACATCGTCACCCTCGCCGACCTGCGCACCGCGATCACCGCCATGGCCGCCTCGGCGCACCGCCGACTCGAACGCGACGGTCGCGCCGCCCGCACCGTGGTCCTCAAACTCAAGAAGTCCGACATGAGCATCGTGACCCGCTCGTTCACGCTGCCGTATGCCACCACCGAACTGGGCACGCTGGCCGCGGCCGCGCAACGCTCGGCCATCGACCCCGCCGAACTCGGGCCGATCCGGCTGGTCGGGGTCGGTTACGGCGGGCTCACCATGGTTCGCCAGGAATCGCTGTTCCCCGAACTCGACCAGGCGCTGCCCGCCGATATCGACACCGACTCCGTCGAGGCGCCCGAGCCGGTGGCCGAACCAGCGGAACTGCCGGTGGGGCAATGGCTTCCGGGTATGGACGTGCGGCATCCGGAGTTCGGGCACGGGTGGGTGCAGGGTGCGGGCTACGGCGTGGTGACAGTGCGTTTCGAGACCAGTTCGACAGGCCCCGGCCCGGCGCGTACCTTTCCTGCCGACGAATCGGGACTGTCGCCCGCCGACCCGCTCGCCAGCCTCGACTGAGCGGCCACGCCCGGCAACCCCGCCCCTCGAACCGAAGGACGAGCAGTTGACCCACCGCAGGATCGGCCGTGTCGCGATCGCAGGTTTGGCCGTGATCACCGCACTCGGGCTGAGCGCGTGCACCGAAGACAAGCCCGCCGCC
Source organism: Nocardia sp. JW2 (assembly GCF_051843015.1). NCBI lineage: Bacteria > Bacillati > Actinomycetota > Actinomycetes > Mycobacteriales > Nocardiaceae > Nocardia > Nocardia sp. JW2. The sequence goes on along the minus strand of NZ_JBPXLK010000011.1, from coordinate 17,010 downwards.
AAGACCACCACCAGTGCCAAGGCGACCACGACGACCGCCACCGACGACGCGCTGCCACCGGTGCCGTCGGTGGAGGAGCTCAACGCTCAGCTCAACACCGCGCTGGACCCCTCGGTGCCCAACGAGCAGAAGCTGGACTTCGTGCAGGGTGGCGAGGCCGATCCCGAGCTGCCGAACCGCCTGGCCGTCGCCGCCCGCGACGCCGGTGTCCAGGTGCAGGTCACCGAGGTGACCTCTTTCGGTGACAGCGTGAACGCCAAGGCGAACTTCACGGTGAACGGGCAGACGAATGTGGTGGACGTGCCCTTCGTCGCCGACGCCGGTAAGTGGAAGGTGCAGAAGGCGTGGGCCTGCACCATGCTGACGAATCTGGGTCAGCAGTCGGCCGCGTGCGTCTGACATTCCGCTGCGCCGACGGCTCCACGACGGGGCGGCTGGGGCGCCGGCGGGGGCGCGGTTAGGATCAGGCCCCGTGGTTGAGACGATCGTGCGGCAGGGGCATCCGCCCAAGGGTGCTTCGGAGCCGGTGCGACCGGGTTCGCCCGGCTGGGCGCGGGTCGTGGCGATCGTCGCCGGGCTGATCGCGGTGCTCAGCGCCGCAGCCATCCCCTTCCTTCCGGTCCGCGTCGACGCCGCGAGCGTGTCCTGGCCGCAGCAGGGCTTGCCCGCGTCGGTCGAGGCGCCGCTCGTGGCCTACGCCCCGGCCGCGCTGACGGCGACGGTGCCGTGCGCGGCATTGAGTTCGGTCGCGGCGACCGGTGGGGTGGTCGTGTCCACCGTGCCGCGGCAATCGGCCGACATGGAGAAATACGGCTTCGTCGTCAAGGTCGTCGCCGATACCCCCGAGCGCCCCGGCCGGGTCGACGTGGTGTCGCGCTCGACGCTGGTGTGGACGGCGCCGCTGGCCGAGGTGCTCGACCGGACGTGCGCGCTCACCGTCACCCTGTCGCCGACCGGATCGACGGTCACCACAACAGGACTCGGCGAGGGCGCCACCCTCGCCGGTGATCTCCGCCCGCAGGTGGTCGGAGTGTTCAGCGAGCTCACCGGCGCCGCACCCGCTGACCTCGCGGTGCGCGTCGATGTCGATTCGCGCTACATCACCTCACCCACCTGGCCCAAGCTCGCGGTGATCGCGCTGTGCGTGCTCGCGACGCTGGTCGCCCTGTTCGCGCTGCACCGGCTCGACGCCGCCGACGGCCGGTCGGCGCGCCGGTTCCTGCCGCAGCGCTGGTGGCGGCTGCGCCCGGTCGACTGGCTGGTGTTCGCGGTGCTCGGCGTCTGGCACTTCATCGGCGCCAACACCTCCGACGACGGCTACATCCTCGGGATGGCAAGGGGCGCACGCAGTTCGGGCAACATGTCGAACTACTACCGCTGGTTCAGCGTCGACGAGGGCCCGTTCTACACCCCCTACACCGACATCATCGGCTGGCTCACCCACATCTCCACCGTCAGCCCGCTCGTCCGCCTGCCCGCGCTGCTCGCCGGTGTGCTCACCTGGTGGCTGATCAGCCGTGAAGTGCTGCCGCGCCTGGGTATCGCGTTGCGGCACAGCAAGCTCGTCACCTGGACCGCGGCGCTGGTGTTCCTCGCGTTCTGGCTGCCCTACAACAACGGCTTGCGCGCGGAATTCGTTGTCGCCCTCGGTGTTCTGGTCACCTGGGTATCCGTGGAGCGGGCCATCGCCACGCGACGGTTGCTGCCCTACGCGGTGGCGGTGATCGTGGCCGCGTTCACCCTCACCGGTGCGCCGTCGGGGCTGATCTGCCTCGGCGCGCTGGTGGCCGGTGCGCGCACCATGACGGCGGTGATCGTGCGCCGGGCCAAAACGGTCGGCTACCTGTCGCAGCTGCTGCCGATCCTCGCGGCGGGCGTTGTCGTGCTCACCGTCGTCTTCGCCGACCGCACCCTGGCCGGTGTGCGCGAGATGTTCGCGGTACACGAGAAGATCGGGCCGGGGGAGTCCTGGTTCTTCGAGTTCCTGCGCTACCAGTTCCTGTTGCAGATCAACGCCGACGGCTGGCTCACCCGCCGCTTCGGGGTGTTCGTCATGCTGCTCGGCCTCGTCGTGTGCGCGGCGACCATGCTGCGGCGCGGCGGTCACATCCCCGGCACCGCCGTCGGCCCCACCCGGCGCCTGCTCGGCATCACCCTCGCCGCCATGGTGCTGATGATGTTCTCGCCGACCAAGTGGACGCACCAGTTCGGTGTGTTCGCCGGCCTCGCCACCTGCGTCGCCGCCGTCACCGCGGTCGCCGTGAGCCCGAACGTGCTGCGGCCCTTGCGCAACCGGGCGCTGTTCGCCGCCGCGGTGTTCTTCGCGCTCGCGGTGACCTTCGTCGGCGCCAACGGCTACTGGTACGTGTCGGCGTGGGGTGTGCCGTGGTGGGACAAGCCGCCGTCGGTCGCCGGATTCGGCGTGTCCACGGTGTTCGCCGGGCTCACCGGGCTCGCGCTGCTGATCGCCGCCTGGTTCCATATCCATCCGAATCCGTCGGCCAAGCCGACGCGGCTGAGCGGTGTGCCCGTGCTCGCGGTAGCCGCCGCGATGATGGTGCTGTTCGAGGTGGCGTCCTTCGCGAAGGCCGCCGTCGCCCAGTACCCGGCGTACTCGGTGGCGAGCTCGAACCTGAACGCGGCGTTCGGCGGTGGCTGCGGGATGGCCGACGAGGTGCTCGTCGAAACCGACGCCAACGCCTCGATGCTCGCCCCGCTCGCCGGTGACATGACCACGACCATGACGGGCGAATCGACCGGTTTCCGCCCCGACGGCGTTGCGCCCGTGCTCACCTCCGACGAGGTGGAATCCACCACCGGCCAAGCGAATTCGGTCTCCGACGACCCCGACGAGCTGCGCGACGCGACCACGTCGGCTGGTTCGGAATCACGCCAGGGTTCGCTGCAGCTCCCGTTCGGCCTCGACCCGGCCACCACCCCGGTACTCGGCAGCTACCGGGCGGGCACGCAGGAACCCGCCGCCCTGACCACCGGCTGGTTCCGCCTGCCGGAGGGCCCGCGCGGCCCGCTGCTCGCGGTGTCGGTGGCCGGCCGGATCCGTTCGGTCGACGCCGACGGCATCGTGCACCCCGGCCAGGACCTGACGGTCGAATACGGCACCGCCGCCCCCGACGGCACGGTGCAGGTCACCGGTCAGGTCATGCCGATCGACATCGGCCCCGCGCCCATCTGGCGCAACCTGCGCGTCCCGCTCGACCAGCTCCCCGCCGACGCCACGGCGGTCCGCCTGGTCGCCGCCGACAAGGATCTCGGCCCCGACCAGTGGCTCGCCGTGACCCCGCCGCGCATGCCGCAGACGACCACGCTGAACGCCTTGCTCGGCCGCGACACCCCCGTGCTGCTGGATTGGGCTGTGGGCCTGCACTTCCCGTGCCAGAACCACCTGCCCACCCACAACGGCGTCGCCACCCACCCCGAATACCGCATCCTCCCCGACCGCAACGGCGCCACCATCACGAACCTCTGGCAGGGCCACGACGGCGGCGGCCCACTCGGCTGGACCCAGCTCCTCTTCACCGCCCGCACCCTCCCCACGTACCTGAACAACGACTGGGACAAGGACTGGGGCTCCCTCGAGCAATACCTTCCCCGAGACACCACAGCCACCCCCGCCGAGGTCTCGGTGAACCCCCGCACCGAGTGGGGCACCTGGACTCCCGGCCCGGTCATCACCGCCTGGTAACCCTGGACACTTGATCACCACGCTCAGGTGGCTGGATTTCACCCCGAAATCCAGCCACTAGGGCGTGGTGATTGCTTGTCCTGTCGGCTGAGGCCTGTGTGCTGCCTGGGCAGTTGATCCCCACGCTGTAGTGGATCGATCCGGATCGGGGCCGCTCATTAGGGCGTGGTGATTGCTTGTGCTGTCGGCTGAGGCCCGTGTGCGGCTTGGACGGTTGATCCCCACGCTGTAGTGGGTTGATTCGGATCGAGGCCGGCCATCAGGGCATGGTGATTGCTTGTCCAGTCGGCTGAGTCCCGTGTGCCGCCTGGACAGTTGCTCACCACGCTGTGGTGGATGGATTCGGGGCTGGAGCCCGCCATCACGGCGTGGTGATCGGTTGTCCAGCGGCAGCGGTGGCCTCGATGTGCGTGGTTGCCGCCGACGTCGAGGGCAACTGTGCGAACCTGCGTGACTGGGCGGGGTTACGTCTGCGCGATGTCAGGTGGTGGTGATGCGGTGGGCGAGGGTGGGGAGGTCGGGGGCGGTGAGGCCGGGGTAGCCGTGGAGGATGTCGCGCCAGCGGGTGGGGACGGCGGAGGCGCCCCAGCGGGCGCCGAGGAGGCCGCCTGCGATGGCGGCGGTGGTGTCGGTGTCGTTGCCCGCGCGGACGCATGCCTCGAGGGCGAGGGCGAGATGGGTCGGCGACGAGCTGTCGGTGGTGGTGATGGCCCACCAGGCGGTCTGCAGGGCGTGGACGACCCAGCCGTTGTTGGGGAAGTCGGTGGGGGTGCCGTGTTCGGCCTCGTCGAGGCGGGCGGTCCAGTATTCGGAATACCCTGAGCCGCGGACGTATTCGCGCACGCCGTCGAAGTTCGCGTGCAGGACGGCGTGCCGGATGGCGTATGTCCAGATCTTGCAGGCTTCGATCGCCTGCTCGTCGTAATGGGTGAGCATGCCGACGCGCCCGGCCGCCGCCACGCATTCGGCCGCGTCGTCGAGGTAGGCGAGCGCCACCGGCGCCGTGCGCATCAGCGACCCGTTCCCGCCCGTCCGCCCGGTGAGCGACATCGCCGCCGCCTGCATGTCCAGCGCCGAGCTCGGCTTCATCGACAGCACCGCCCTGGTCTGATTGCCGATATCCGGCGGATCGGTGTCATACCAGCGAACGAACCCCTCGGCCACCGCGTCCAGGTCGATCCCGGGCCCCTGCGACGCGGCCTGAGCGACCACCAACGCCATCGACGTGTCGTCGGTCCACTCACCCGGCGCCCAGTTGAACGGCCCACCGCCGATCATGTCGATCACCACATCGGCCCCGGGCTTGGTGAACTCGTACCCCGCCCCCAGCGCGTCCCCCGCAGCCGTCCCCACCAGCACTCCGGCCACCCGATCCGCAAAGCCCGAATCCCGCACAGCATCCACCCCTTTCATCACAACCAGTCGACCCGACCGTACCGCCACACTCCGCTCGGTCGGCTCTGATAATCCAACACCGCTGCCGCTGCCGCTGCCGCTGCCGCTGCCGCTGCCGCTGCTGCCGCTGCCGCTGCCGCTGCCGCTGCCGCTGCCGCTGCCGCCGCTGCCGCTGCCGCTGCCGCCGCTGCCGCTGCCGCCGCAGCCGACATCGGGCTGAAATCGCGCCACAAAAGTGTGGTGGTCAGGCATCCAGGCTTTCGGCGGGCTGGGGAGTGGGGTGGCGGTTGCGGTGGGCTCGGCGGAGGGCGTCGGTGGTGAAGACGGCCAGCGCGGTCCAGATGAGGGCGAAGCCGATCCAGCGGGAGGGCGGCATCGGTTCGTGCATCACCGCGACGCCCCAGGCCATCTGGAGGGCGGGGGTTAGGTACTGGAGGATGCCCATGGTCGACAGGGGCACCCGCTGGGCGGCGACGGCGAACAGCAGCAGCGGGATCAGGGTGACCGGCCCGGTGGCCATCATCAGCCCGAAATGGGCGGGGCTGGAGGTGAACTCGCTGCGCCCGGTGGCCAGCAAGACGATCACGAACGCCAGTGCGAACGGGGCGGCGACCATCCCCTCGGCGGCGATCCCGCGCAGCGCGTCGAGCCGGATCACCTTCTTCACCAGGCCATAGGTGGCGAACGAACACGCGAGCACCAGGGCGATCACCGGTGGTCGGCCGTAGTCGACGGTGAGCACGACCACCGCCAGCGCACCGAGCGAGAGCGCGGCCCACTGCGCCCGGGAGAGCCGTTCCCGGAAGAACACCACCCCGAACGCCACCGTCACCAGCGGATTGATGAAGTACCCGAGCGCGCACTCCACCACGTTCCCGGAGATCACCCCGAACACGTAGACGCCCCAGTTGATCGAGATCGCCGCCGACGCGACCGCCGCCAGCCGCCAGGTCCGCGCGTCGATTGCCCGCATCTCCCGCAGTCGCCCGCTGAGCAGCAACACCAGCACCACCACGACCAAGGTCCAGATGATCCGCTGCGCCACCACCTCCACGGCCGACGCGAACGCGAGCAGCCCGAAGAACGCCGGAAACAGACCCCAGATCAGATAAGCCCCCGTCCCGAAGACGACACCGGGCGGGGACGTTCTTGGCTGCATTCATCCCATGTTACGACTGACGTAGCCTGTCGGGCATGTCCATATCCGTGCGGGAGCCCGCCACCGGGCTCAGCGCAACAGAGGTCGAACAGCGGCGCCGTGACGGTCAGACCAACGACGTGCCCGCGCGGGCGAGCCGGTCGGTCGGCGAGATCGTTCGCGCGAACGTGTTCACCCGCATCAACGCCATCCTCGGTGTGCTCTTCCTGCTCGTGCTGTCGACCGGTTCGATCATCGACGGCATGTTCGGGCTGCTCATCGTGGCCAACAGCGCGATCGGCATCATCCAGGAGGTGCGCGCCAAACGCACCCTCGACCAGCTGGCCATCGTCGGCCAGGCCATGCCGACCGTGCGTCGCGACGGTATCGCGAAGGAGATCGCCCCGGGTGAGGTGGTGCTCGACGATCTGATCGAGCTCGGCCCCGGCGATCAGATCGTGGTCGACGGTGAGGTGACCGAGGCCGCCGCCCTCGAGGTGGACGAGTCGCTGCTCACCGGCGAGGCCGATCCGATCGACAAGGGGGTCGGTGCCCCCGTGATGTCGGGCAGTTTCGTGGTGTCGGGCTCGGGCGCCTACCGCGCGACGAAGGTCGGCAAGGACGCCTACGCCGCCAAGCTGGCCGAAGAGGCCAGCAAGTTCACCCTGGTGCACTCGGAACTGCGCTCGGGTATCGACAAGATCCTGAAATTCATCACCTACCTGCTGATTCCGGCCGGCCTGCTCAGCATCTACAACCAGCTCGTCTCCAGCGGCGAGTCGTGGCGCCCGGCGGTGACCGGCATGGTCGCGGCCCTGGTGCCGATGGTTCCCGAGGGCCTGGTGCTGATGACCTCCATCGCCTTCGCGGTCGGTGTGGTCCGGCTCGGCAAACGCAACTGCCTGGTGCAGGAACTGCCAGCCATCGAGGGCCTGGCCCGCGTCGACGTGGTGTGCGCGGACAAGACCGGCACGCTCACCGAGAACGGGATGCGCCTGGCCCGCGTCGAACCACTCGGTTCCTTCGACGAGGCGAGCGTGCGTCAGGTACTCGCCGCGCTGGCGGCGGACGATCCACGTCCCAATGCCAGTGTGCAGGCCATCGGCGAGGCGCTGCCCGACCGCCCGGACTGGACCGGGACGGCCGTCGCCCCGTTCTCCTCGGCCAAGAAGTGGAGCGGCATTTCCTATGGCGCCCATGGTGATTGGCTCCTCGGCGCACCCGACGTGCTGCTCGACCCCACCTCCGGGACCGCCGCGCACGCCGAGCAGGTCGGTTCGCAGGGCCTGCGGGTGCTGTTGCTCGCGCGTGGTGACCGCCCGGTCGATGCCCCCGATGCGCCGGGCCGGGTGGAGCCCGCCGCCCTCGTCGTGCTCGAACAGAAGGTGCGTCCCGACGCCAAGGACACCCTCGAATACTTCGCGAGCCAGCATGTCTGCATCAAGGTGATCTCCGGCGACAACGCCGTCTCGGTCGGCGCGGTCGCCGCCTCGCTCGACCTGCCCGGTGGATCCGATCCCGTCGACGCGCGCACCCTGCCCGAGGACCGTGACGAACTCGCCGACGTACTCGACGGGAAATCCACCTTCGGCCGCGTGCGCCCCGACCAGAAACGGGCCATGGTCGGCGCCCTGCAGTCGCGCGGCCACACCGTCGCCATGACCGGTGACGGTGTCAACGACGTGCTCGCCCTCAAGGACGCCGACATCGGCGTCGCCATGGGCGCGGGCAGCCCGGCCACCCGCGCGGTGGCCCAGATCGTGTTGCTGGACAACAAGTTCGCGACCCTGCCGTACGTGGTGGGGGAGGGCCGGCGCGTCATCGGCAATATCGAGCGGGTATCGAATCTGTTCCTCACCAAGACCGTGTACTCGGTGCTGCTGGCGTTCCTGGTGGGCCTGGCGGGTGTGGGTTCGCAGATCTTCGGCTACGACCCCATCGGTTATCCGTTCCTGCCGCGCCACGTGACCATCGCGGCCTGGTTCACCATCGGCATTCCGGCGTTCGTGCTGTCGCTCGCGCCCAACAACGAGCGGGCCCGCACCGGGTTCGTCGGCCGGGTGATGCGGCTGGCGGTGCCCTCGGGTGTGGTGATCGGCGTCGCGACGTTCGTGGCCTACCTGATCGCGTACGCGGGCCCCGAGGCCTCGGAGACGCAGCGGGTGCAGGCCGGGACCACCGCGCTGATCACGCTCATCATGATCGCGGTGTGGGTGCTCGCGCTGGTCGCGCGCCCGTACGTGTGGTGGAAGGTGGTGCTGATCGCGGTGTCGGTGCTGGCCTATGTCGCGCTGTTCACGATTCCGTTCACCCGCGAGTTCTTCAAGCTCGACCCGTCGAATCCGAGGCTCACCCTGGCCGCGGTGGTGTGCGGTGTGATCGGCATCGTGCTGGTGGAACTGGCCTGGTGGGTGCAGGCGCGACTGGCAGGCAACGCGGGCAAGCTCGTCCCGCCGGTCGGCGCGCAGGGAGCCTGACCGGGGCCGGGCTCGCCTCGAGAACCCTTGTGCCGGGCGAAGTTTCGGTGTTGGAGTACCTTTGCCGGTTATGGAGGTATTGCTGCACCAGATCGACGCTTTCGCCGACGCGCCGTTCTCGGGCAACCCGGCCGCGGTCATGCCGTTGCCCACCTGGCTGCCGGACGCATTGCTGCAACAGCTCGCCGAGGAGAACAACCTCGCCGAGACGGCGTTCTATACCTCCCAATTACCCCCGGAGGCCGGCGGTCCGCCCGGTGAGTGGCCCGCGTTCCACCTGCGCTGGTTCACCCCGGCGGTCGAGGTGGACATGTGCGGGCACGCGACTCTCGCCTCGGCCGCTCAGATCATCTCCGACATCCACCCCGAACACGACCGCGTCAGCTTCTACACCCGTTCCGGCTGGTTGCACGTCGACCGCACCGACGACGACGAATACGTCCTGAACCTGCCCGCCCTCGCCTCGGTCCAGGTCGACCCCGATCCCGCCCTGGTCGCCGCGCTCGGCGTCACCCCGGTGCGCGCCTACACGGGCCAGGACGAGATCGTCGTCGTCGCCGATGAAGACGAAGTGCGTTCGGCCACACCTGATTTCGGTGCCTTCCCGCAGCTCTCACGCGGCGCGGTCCTCACCGCTCCCGGTCGCTCGAGCGACTTCGTCTCCCGCTTCTTCGGCCCCGGCGTCGGCGTTCCGGAAGACCCGGTCACCGGCTCGGCCCACGCACAGCTGGTTCCCCTGTGGGCCCGCGAACTCGGGCGCTCCACCCTCACCGCCCGCCAGCTGTCCCGCCGCGGCGGCACCTTGCGCGGCGAACTGGCCGACAACCGGGTCCTGCTCCTGGGGCGGTGCAGACGGTATCTCGACGGAGTCGTCACCCTGCCGGACTGAGGCCGAGCACAAGCTACCGGCCCGTCGGCGATCGCGGGCCTGTCGGGAGGGGCGACTCTGCGCCGGTCTGGTCGGTGACGTGCTGAGCGGGCACACTGCGTGCGCCCTACTCGGCGGGAACGGGACCGTCGTCGGGGGTAGGGGTGATCGTCCCGGTGTTCTCCGGCAGCAGCGGGCTCACCGCGAAGCGCCCGGCGACGGCGTCGGCCGGAAGTGCTTGCACCGCACGTACTCCCGGTGCGGCGGCGAGATCGCGGAGTTGGGGCAGAGTCCCACGGACGACGATCCCGGCCGTGCACGCGCAACCGCCGCGCAGCCGGGAAGCACTCACGCGCACCACCTCGGCGCTACGGCCGTCCCGCACTTGCTGCGATTCGAGCAGTCCAGCCGCCGCTTCGCCCGAACGTACGGCGGGTTCGTCGCCCGCGGGCGTAGCGACGGTGACGACCGGGGTCTGCACCCGATCGATCGGCACGTGCTGGATCACCCCGGAGATCCGCAACCCGTCGGCAATACCCGGAAGCTGTTGCGGCGTCTGGTATTCCGTGAACGACACCAGCGCCCAGCGCGGATCGGCATCGGTGCCGTCGAGGGAGGCTCGAGCGTCGGCGAGGTAGTCGTCGACCTGCTCGCCCTGCGCGGGACCCAGGCGATCGGTCGCCACGTGACCCGCCGCGTGCGGACGGGTGAACGCCACGAGCAGCAGCACCACGGCCAGCGCCGCCGCCGCACCGAGCACCACCTTCGACCGTCCCGACAGACCGGTCGAATCGTCCACGCCCGCCACTTCTTCGGGCGGGACAGTCGGCGCGACGAGATCCCCGCGGTCGTCCGGCGCCGTCGTCGACGCCGGTTCGGACGACCGCGGGTCGTCAGGCATTGCGTAATACGTCCAGGGCGCCCGCCAGGTCGGCGGGATACTCGCTGGTGATCTCGAGCCAGCGCCCGTCGGCCGGGTGATGGAAACCCAGCTGACGCGCGTGCAGCCACTGCCGTTCCAGCCCGAGCCGCTTGGCCAGCGTCGGATCGGCGCCGTAGGTGAGGTCGCCGGCGCAGGGGTGACGGATCGCGGAGAAATGCACGCGGATCTGATGGGTGCGCCCGGTCTCGAGGTGTACGTCGAGCAGGCTCGCCGCCTGGAACGCCTCGATGGTGTCGTAGTGGGTGATGCTCGGCCTGCCGTCGCCGGTGACGGCGAACTTCCAGTCGTTGCCGCGCGCACGCCCGATCGGCGCGTCGATGGTGCCGCTGCTCGGATCGGGGTGTCCCTGCACGAGAGCATGGTATTGCTTGTCGACCGTGCGTTCCTTGAAGGCGCGCTTGAGCATCGTGTAGGCGTGTTCGGATTGAGCAACGACCATCACGCCGGAGGTGCCCACATCGAGGCGGTGCACGATGCCCTGCCGTTCGTGCGCGCCGGAGGTCGAGATGCGGTACCCCATCGCGGCCAGTCCGCCGACCACGGTCGGGCCCGTCCAGCCGACACCCGAGTGCGCGGCGACGCCGATCGGCTTGTCCACCGCGACGATGTCGTCGTCGGCGTAGAGGATCTTCATCCCCTCCACCGGGGCCGCTTCCACGGTCAGTTCACGTTTGGGTTCGGGGAAGATCACTTCCAGCCAGGCGCCGGCGGTGAGCCGGTCGGACTTGCCCGCGGCGATACCGTCGAGCTGCACCGACCCTTCCTCGGCGAGCGCGGCGACCGCCGTGCGCGAGAGGCCGAGCAGCCGGGACAAGCCCGCGTCCACTCGCATCCCGTCGAGCCCGTCGGGTACGGGCATGGTTCGTGTTTCTCTCACGCGGTCTCCTCCGTGTGTTTGCGACCGCTGCGGGTGCCGTCCGGTTCGAAACCGAAGATCGTCAGCGCGACGAGCAGAATCGCCCCGCACACGATGGCCGAGTCGGCCACGTTGAACACCGGCCACCAGCCGATCGCGACGAAGTCGACGACATGGCCCTGCAGCGGGCCGGGGGAGCGGAAGATCCGGTCCACCAGGTTGCCCATCGCCCCGCCGAGCACCATGCCCAGGCCGATCGCCCACCACAGCGACCGCAAGGTGCGCCCGATGCGGATGACGCCGACCACCACGGCGGCCGCGATCAAGGTGAGCAGCCAGGTCATGCCGGTCGCCATCGAGAACGCCGCGCCCGGATTGCGCACGAGGTCCAGGCGCGCGAAGTCGCCGATGATCGGCACCGGGTCGTCGGGATCGATGTAGGCGACCGCGAGGCACTTGGTCAGCAGGTCGAGTCCGAACAGCACGGCGGCGATGATCAGCAGCGTTGTCAACCGGCGGCGACCTGGGGTTTCGGTCTCGGTCACCGCGATGGTTTCCGGTGCGTCGGCGGCGTCGCCGGTCGCGGGGACTGCGGCGTTGTCGGTTGACCGGTCTTCACTCACGTGTCCATCATTCCTTAGTCGTTCGCGGACCCGCGTCGCGGACCGGCCGGAGTCCCAGCAGTTCCTCAGGAAGCGGTCGTACCCTGATCGCTGTGACGGTGTTGTCTAGTTCTCGCTTACCCCGCATCGCGCGCCCCGGGGTGTTTCTGGTGGCGCTCGTGCTCGGGTTCGCGACCTTCGGTGCCGGGTGCGCCGATCGGTCGCCGTCGACCGCCGATGCCGAGGGCCTCGAGCCGCTCGGCATCGGCAAGGAAGTGACCGTGCCGATCACCGCCGCGGTCGCCACCGTCGTCTCCCCGGGCGACGAGCCCCGCAGCAGGCTGCGTCCCCTCTACAGCGTCGGCGCCACCCAGGAGGTGACGTTGCGCACCGACTACCGCATCCAGCAGCAGGTCAACGATCAACCGGTGCGCGACTTCTCGCCCGCCGCGCTCACCATCCCGATGACCGCGCGCGCCGATGTCGACGGCGTGGATCTGACGGTCGGCACCGTCACCACCCCCGACCCGGCGCTGAACAAGGCGTTCACCAACGCCGACGGTTCCCAGGCCGGGCTCGCGATGAGCGACCTCGGTGCCATCACCGAACTGCGGATGGCGCCCTCACCCGAGACGCCCAATTCGGCGCGGGCCGCGCTCGAGCAGGCGTTCTACCAGGCGGTGTACCAGTCCGTTGCGTTCCCCGACGAGCCCGTCGGAGTCGGCGCGGTGTGGACCGTGCATCAGCAGATCACCGGCGGCGTCACCCTCGATCAGGTCACCACCGCGACCCTGGTGAGCCGCGACGGCGACCGGCTCACCATCGACCTGCAGGTGAACCAGACCCCCACCGGAAACGTGTGGACGCTGCCCAACAACGCGGGCGCCTTGGACATCCAGAACTACGTGATGCAGGGCGCGGGCACGATCACCGTCGATCTCGGTCTGCCGCTGCCCGTTTCGGGTGCCATCGAGGTGGGCGGTCAGCAGACCTATCACGATCCGCGCAGCGTCAGCACGCTCGTGCAGACCCAATCGACCCGCATATCCTGGACCGAATGATGCGGTCGGCCCTGGCCCGCGCGGGCGCGGTCGCTTCGGCCTGCGCCGCGCTGGCAGCGTGCTCGTCGACGTCCGACGACTGCGGTGCGTCCTGTGCGACGACCTGGCCCTCGCCCGCCGCGGTGGCTCCCGGATCCGGACCCGTCGTGCGCGATCAGGCACAGCTGACCGCGGGCCTGCTCGCGGCCACCGACCTGCCCGGCGACTTCACGGCGGTCCCACCGCGCCGCGCGGGCGACGACACCGCGGTGCCCGCCGACGCGCCGACCGACCCCGCCGACTGCGGCAGGCTGCTCACACCGATCGCCCAGCAGTGGCCCGGCTCTGCCGCCGCCGCCTCGGTCCAATTCGCCGGACCGAGCTTCGCCACCATCGACATCGACGCCGCGAGCTACCCCGACACCGCCCTCGCCGCCGCGTTCGACTCGCTGCAATCCAGACCACGCCGCTGCACCGGCTACACCGGTGACGACGCGGGCGTGCGCATCGACTACCGGACCGCCCCGCTGGATCAGCCGCCGGTCGGCGACGCGGGTTCGGCGTTCACCCTGACCGCCACGAGCGAGGGCCTGACCCTGACTTCGGCCACCTCACTCGTTCAGGTGGGCAACACTCTGGTCCAGGTGGTCGTGACCGCTCCCGAAGAGGTCGATCCCGGCGTACTGGCCGACCTCACGGCGGCTCAGGTGCGCAAGCTGCGCGGCTGAGCGTCGACCGCCGGTCGGGCCTCCAGGCGCGTCCGAAAGCCGGTCGGCGTCGCACGTGTGACCGGAGCAGTGGTCAGCCGCACAGGTATAACCGGCGGCCGGAGCGGGCCGCACGAGCTACTGGTGCGGCCGGAGCGGGCCGCACGAGCTACTGGTGCGGCCGGAGCGGGCCGGCACGAGCTACTGGCGCGGCCGGAGCGGCGGCAGCAGGTGTGACAGGTGCGGCCAAAGTGGGCCCGCTCGTCAGCCGAGCAGGCCGAGCTTTCCGCCGAGATGTGCGATGTAGCCGGTCACCTCGGCCGCGTCCCGGTCCGGCAGTCCGAAGACAACCTCCGTGACACCGAGATCGGCCCACCGGGCGAGCTGTTCGGCGTTGTGCTTGCCCGCCAGCGCGATCACGCGCGGGCTGCCCTCGCGCTCGGCTTCCTTCCAGACACGCTGCAGCAGTTCGATTTTCGCGCCGAGGTCGTCTTCGGTGGGAGTGGTGATCCAGCCGTCGGCGTTGGCGGCGAGCCACGTGAAGGTCTTCTCCGTGCCACCCGCGCCGAGCAGCACCGGAACTCCCGCGCGCACCGGCTTCGGCCACGACCAGCTCGGCCCGAACTTCACGAAGTCGCCGTCGAACTCGGCCTCCTCGTTCGACCACAGCGTCCGCATGGCGTCGAGATTTTCGCGCAGCACCGTGCGGCGCTTGTTGGCGGGCACGCCGTGGTGGGCCAGCTCGTCGGTGTTCCAGCCGAAGCCGACACCGAGCTCCACCCGGCCGCCGCTGAGGTGATCGAGCGAGGCGATGGATTTGGCCAGGGTGATCGGGTGGTGCTCGGCGGGCAGCGCCACCGCCGTCGACAGCGTGATCCGGCTGGTGACCGCGGCGGCGGTGGCCAGGGCGACCCACGGGTCGAGGGTGCGCAGATAGCGGTCGTCGGGGAGCGAGGAGTCGCCGGTCTGCGGATGCGCCGCGGCCCGGACCACCGGGATATGGGTGTGCTCGGGCACGTAGAAGGCGTCGAATCCCGCCTGCTCGGCGGCCGAGGCCGCGTCGGCGGGCGTAATGCCCCGGTCACTGGTGAACAACACGATCCCGTACCGCACGCCCCGGCCCTCCTGGATAGTCAAAACTGAAACAAGTTCTACCAGGGTTCCGGTGTGGGCGACAGAGGAATAGGCTCGACGGCATCCGAGCAACACCGTCGACCCGGAGGTTTCCGATGTCCGATGTGTCACCCATTCCCGCTGGTTATCCGGCAATCTGTCCCGGTATCGCCTGTGCGGGAGCCGCGGAAGCGCTCGCCTTCTACATTTCCGTCCTCGGCGCCACCGAACGCATGCGCATGCCAGGTCCCGACGGCACGATCGTGCACAGCGAACTGCTGATCGGCGATTCCGTCCTGATGGTCGGCGACCCTGTTCCCGACATCGGCTTCGTCGACCCGAAGTCCATCGGCGGCTCGCCGGTGAACCTGATGGTCTACGTCCCCGACGCCGACGCCGTCTTCGCCGCCGCCCTCGAAGCGGGCGCCTCGCAGATCACCCCGATGGCCGACCAGTTCTACGGTGACCGCACCGGCTCCTTCGAGGACCCGTGGGGTCACCGCTGGACCGTGGCCACCCACATCGAGGACGTGTCGCCGGAGGAAATGGACCGGCGCATGGCCGAAATGATGAACGCGAGCTGAGCGTACCCGCCGGGCTCCGGTCAGGAGCCCGGCGCCACCACTACCTGGAAACGATCGAATCCCCTTCGACCCGAACCGGTTTCGTAGGCAACGGGTTGCGCGCGGGCCCGCCACGCACAGCCCCGTCCAGCTCGAACCGGCTGCCGTGACACGGGCACACGATCACCCCGTCCTTCACCGACGTCACCTTGCACCCCGCATGCGTGCAGGTCGCCGAAAGCCCGACGAATGCCCCCGCCGTCGGCTGCGTGATCACGGTGTCGCCGACGATCACCCCACCCCCAACCGGCACGTCCCCCGTCTTGGCCAACGCCGTCCCCGGCGTGGCAGGCTTCCCCGTCGACCCCGACCCACCCCCGCCCCCACAAGCAGGCACCACCGCCACCGCGGCCAGCGCCCCGGCCCCCACCACCACACTCCGTCGCCCCACCACAACATCACCGCTCATCGCCGCCTCCTCGAACACCGAGCGGCCGATTCCGCTCTTCCCTCAGACAACGGCACGAATGCCCTCCCGGTTCGAACGACACTCGGGCCATGCTTGGTCGAGGCGGGCGTCCTCGGTCAGCTCACGGTCGGGCGCCGCAATCGCGCCTTCGAGGCACCCGAGGTGTTCGAGGTCTTCGGTGCGCTCGAGCGGTGCCTGGCGAATCCCGAGGGGTCGACCCGTTCGCCGTATCGCCCGGTGCCGCGCACCTGAGTCCGCGCCCCGCTACTGGAGGCGGAACTCGACCATGGCGATGGCGTCGTCGAGGGCTGTCGACAGGTGGGTGAGGCGGGTGTGGGGGTCGGGGGCGGTGAGGGCGGATTGGCGGTCGGTGAGGGAGATGGGGAGGGCGGCGGCGAGGGTGTAGGAGCGGGTGGTGGGGTCGGTGGGGAGCTGGTCGAGGGTGGCCGACGGCGGTGGGTGGCGGATGCCGCTGCGCAGGGCGAGGCGGGTGGTGAGGTCGTGGAGGCGGCTGGCGCGCTCGCGCAGGTCCTCCAGCAGGGCGGTGTCGTCGGCGCCGGGTTCGTCCGGCCAGACCGAGGTCTCGGCGCGGGGGTACGGGTCGTCGGGGAGCCATTGCTGAACCCGCAGGCGTTCGGTGCCCAGGCAGCGCAGCCGGAACCGGTCGCCGGGCAGTTCGGTCACATCGGTGATCTGGGCGAGCACACCCACGTCGGTGCGCACGTCGCCACCGCCGACCTCACTGCCACGTTCGATCAGCACCACGCCGAACTCCGGTTCGCGACTGCCGTCGAGGCAGTCGCGAACCAGCGCCACATACCGTGGCTCGAAGATCTGCAGGGACAACGGCTCACCGGGCAGCAGCACGGTACCCAGGGGGAACATCGGAATCTCCACGGTCACAGCATGCCCGTTTCGATCACGTTGTCCGTGTTCGGACTCGCCGGGGAGCCCAGAGCCCTGGTCCCGGGCATTCATGCCTTGGCGATCGCCTCGAAGACGGCGGGGTCGACGAGGGTGGAGGTGTCGCCGAGTTCGCGTCCTTCGGCGATGTCGCGTAGGAGGCGGCGCATGATTTTGCCGCTGCGGGTTTTGGGGAGTTCGGGGACGATGTGGATTTCGCGGGGTTTGGCGAT